>JASFRE010000161.1:0-8562 GCA_050115055.1 Candidatus Eiseniibacteriota bacterium
GGCGGCGGCAGGCAGGGGCGGGCGGCGGCGACGGCGAGGAGGTTCGATCACGGCCTGTCGCAGCATGGCCACGTCGGCACGGGCGGGCGCGTGAGCGGGTGGGCGCGTGAGCGGGTAAGCGCGTGAGCGGGTGGGCGGGCAAGCGGGTGAGCGGGCAAGCGGGTGGGCGGCGGCGATGCCTGGCGGTCCAGGAAGGGCGGGGACGCTGCGGACAGACGGATTCCGGGGCATAAAGACAAAGGCTACAGGGGTACTCCGAACCCGAACTTCGCTCGAACAGCTCCAGGATGCCGGGAAGGGCCTGCTCGATTGAAGTTCGGAGTGTCTGAATACCCCTAGTAGCCTTTAGGAGGTCCCCACTCCGACCAAGTTACGTAGCCAGGACTGTGCCAACCCGCCAGGATCTCGTAACAACCCGGCCGATCGCGCCAACCGCTTGCCTGCCATAGGGTTCGAGTTTCCGGCCGGAAGCGGCCGGCGGCGGCCCCGGCGCCCGCACGACGGCTGAATGGCAAGCTCCTTGATACCCCACGGGTACGCGGCTGTAACTCGATGTCACACCGACGATCCAGGTATCAAGCTGGTTGATAGCCGGCTATGAAGAAAATTCCGAGTGAAACGGAGGGTGGTCGGACCGGGCGACCCATCGAGCGGGCGCCCTAGCTGCCGTGCAGGTAGCTCTTGCCGTCTCCGGAGGCGCGGTCCCGGGCGCGTTCCGTCTGCTGCCTCGACGCTCCGTGCGACCGCTGCCGGCCACGGCCGCGCCGATCGAGTCCGTACTCGCGGATCTTCTTGAGGAGCGACGGATAGCTGAGCTTCAGCGACTTCGACGTGCGCAGCTTGTTCCAGTCGTGCTCCTTGAGGGCGTCGCGGATCATGCGCGCCTCGAGTCGCTTGATCTCCTCGCGGAGCGTCGTGCCGCGCCGCGCCCCGCGATCGCGCCGGATGGCGATGTCGGGCAGCAGCTCCAGGCTGAGTGGCACGTCGTTCTCCGACAGGACGACGAGGCGCTCGATCATCTTCTCGAGCTCGCGGACGTTGCCGGGCCAGTCATGGGCGATCAGCGCCTGCTCGAGATCGGGCTCGAAGCCGCGCGGTCGCTTGCCCATGCGCACCGACGCCTGCTCGAGGAAGTAGCGCGCCAGGAGCATGATGTCGTCCGGTCGGTCGCGCAGCGGTGGCACGGTGACCGAGAACTCGTTCAGGCGGTAGAAGAGGTCCTCCAGGAACTCGCCACCGCGGATCCGCTCACGCAGGTCGACGTTGGTCGCGCAGATCACGCGGCAGCGGATCTTGCGCCACTTGGTGTCGCCCACCGGGCGCACCTCGAGACGGTCGAGCACGTGCAGCAGCTTCCCCTGCATGGTGATCGACGTCTTGTCGACCTCGTCCAGGAAGATCGTGCCCTCGCCGGCCTCCTCGAACAGCCCCACCTTGTTGCGGACGGCACCGGTGAAGGCGCCCTGGACGTGGCCGAAGAGCTCGCTCTCGAGCAGCGGCTCCGGCAATGCGGCGCAGTTGACCTGCACGCACGGCCGGTCGGCGCGCGCGCTGACCCGGTGGATGGCGTGCGCCAGGAGGCCCTTGCCGGTCCCGGTCTCGCCCTCGATCAGGACCCGCGCGGGGGTCTGCGCCACGCGCTCGACGAGGTGCAGCATGTGCAGCATGTCGTCGTTGCGCGTGATGATGGTGTTGAGCGGCTCCGGCAGGTCGTCGCGCTGCGTGGCATCGCTCAGGGCGCGGGCCCGCTGCGATTCGACGGCGGCGATCGCCACCACGTTGGTGAGCATCGCCAGGCGCGCCAGCTCCACCGAGGTGTAGCGACCCGACTGGTTGGTCGCCGCCCGCACCATGACGACCATGCCCTCGACCTGGTCGGAGATGCGGAAGGGCATGGCCGCGACGGACTGCACCGCGTCGCTCGCCAGCGGCGGGATGTCACGCAGGCGGGGATCGCTGGACGGATCGGAGGCCACCAGCGGGCGCTGCTCCTCGATCAGGTGTCGGAGCCGGCGCTCGAGCGCGGTCACGATCTGCGCGGCGGCACCGTTGGCGAGCCCCCGGCTCGCGGTCAGCTCGAGCGGCTGGCCCGGACGGGACCAGGCGAAGAGAGCGCGGTCGGACTCGGAGCGCGACATCATCAGGTCGAGCAGGCCCGCGAGGACCTCGTCGACCCGCACGCCACCGTTGTAGAGCTTCGTGACCTCCTCGAAGGCCTCGCGCTCGGCGGCGGTCGAGCCGTAGCCGCGCGCCATCGCGTCCTCGACCGAGGCGCGCAGGCGCGACAGCTCGGTGTGGAGCTCGCGCTCCTCCTCCGGCAGGTCACGCAGCGTGGTCTCGAGCCGGGTCAGCGCCTGGTCGAGGCGGCCGTTGGCCTGCTCGAGGCGCGCCAGCTTGAGCGCCACCTGCGCCACGTGGACCGGCAGCTCGAGACCCACGAAGAGGGTCTGCGCCCGGTGATAGGCCGCGAACGCCTGCTCGAGCCAGTCCGGTCGCAGCTGGCTGCCCTGACTGACGAGCACGTCACCCAGCGTCAACCACAACCGCGCCTGCTCGAAGCGCTCGCCGAAGTGCGTGAGGCGCTCGATGGCCTCGTCGAAGTGCCGGATCATCGGCTCGAGCTGGCCGGTGAGTCCGTGAATCCGCGCCAGCAGCCCGTGGCACAGGGCCTCCTCGTAGACGTCACCGACGCGCCGGTCGATCTGGATGGCCTCGTCGGCCAGCTCCAGCGCCGCCTCGAGCTCGCCGCGCGCCGCGAGCACGTGACCCAGTCGCCGGCCGAGCTCGCCGACCAGCTCGCCGGTACGGTCGTGATGCCGCGCCTGCTCGAGACCGTGCCGCAGGTGCCGTTCGGCGTCGTCGAGACGACAGCGGTCGAGCTCGAGATCGCCCATCGACTCGTAGCAGAGGCACTCGGTGCGGACCAGCTCGTGCTGGCGCGCGATGCGCAACGCCTCGGCCAGCCGGCGCTCGGCGATGTCCCACTGCCGGCGGCGGATCGCCAGGTTGGCCTGTCCGAGGCGCGCGTTGGCCAGGCCGCGCCGGTTACCGGTCCGGCCCATCGACGTGACCGCACGCTCGAGCCGCTGCTCCGAGCGCTGCCACTGCCCGAGCTTGAAGTGCACGACGCCGAGATTGACGCAGAGCGCGCCGATCTGCGCCTCGTCGGCCAGGATCTCGTTGAGGACGAGACCCTTCTCCATGACGCGGATGGCTTCCACCCACTCGCACGACAGCTTGTGGATCACACCGAGGTTGTTGAGGCTGCCGGCAATGCCCCGTTGATCGTCGATGCGCCGGAAGGTGGCCAGCGCACTCTCGAACCAGGTGCGGGCCTCCTGCGGTCGCCCCATGCGCAGGTAGAGCTTGCCGAGCCGGCGTTCGAGCATCCCGAACGCGCGGTGCTCGTTCTTGTGCTTCAGGAGATCGTGAGCGCGCTTGAGCAGCCGTTGAGCGTGCGCGAAGCGCGACTGGTCGGTGCAGATCGATCCGCGCAGCGCCAGGACCTGAGCGAGCTCGACGTCGTCCGGCGTGACGTCGAGCAGTCGCTCGGCCTGGTTCAGGTAGGTCTGCGCGTCCTCGTACTCGGCCCTGAGCTGGTAGCACTCGCCGATCCGCCGTTTCAGGAAGATCGCCTCGCCGGGCGAGGCATGCGCCTCGACCACGGCGTCGGCCTGCAGATAGAGGTCGAGCGCCTCCTGGCGATTGTCGCAGTCGAACTGCCCACCCGCGAGTGCCAGCAGGTTCAGGAACTCGGTGCGGCCTGGAGACTCGGGGGCACCGGCTGCCGCCCGTTTCCTGTCCTGGAGTTCTGCCATGTTTCCTCGAGCCCCGGGGACCATCCTGGTCCAGATCAATGGCGGTGAATCTGGATGAATGCAGCGCTCGTCGACACGTCCCGTCCGCCGGCCGGTCGGCTAGTAGATCAGGAACAGGGTCGACTGCAGCGCGTCCAGCGTCAGCCAGATGGCGGCTCCGTCACCCGAAAGACCGGGTAGCTGTGGTGCGAACGGGCTCTGACCCTCGATGATCTCGTCTGGATCGCCCATTTCCTCACCGGGTGGAAGCTCCTGTCCGGGCGGCGGCCACCCGGATTCAGGGTCGGGATCCGGGCAGCGCTCGATGATCTCGTCCGGGTCGCCGTCGGCCCACGCAGGGACCGCCGGCTGGCCGGCAAGGACCATGAACAGGAGGCACATCGTGAGGAGCAGGACCCGCGGTAGCTTCTTCAACATGGGATCAGCAACTCCTGAATCTCGGACATCCGAAGGGTGCGGCCAACCGGTGCCCGTGGGCAGGACTCGTGTCCTTCCCCGGCACCGCCCGCTTGGTCAGCCTGGTGTGTGTCGCGGCGGCAGGTGAGACGCCGCGAGGCCATGGATGGAGTACGGGACCAAACGAGGTCGAAATCCCCAGAGCGAACTTCTCCTCATTGTTAAGAGAAGTGTATCCGCCGAAGTGCGCCGCCGTCAACGCGCTTGGGCCCCTGGGTCGCGTCGTCCCGGCGCACCGCCGCCTGCTGGGTGTTAACACCCGTTACACCTTGCGATGGTTCCGCGGGCGAGGCGATTCCGGGCGCCGCGGCGACCTGGGTGCCGGTCTCCGGGCCAGGGCGAGCGCCAGCGTCGGATCGCGCCGCGGGTCGACGTCCTGACCGGCGGCGAGCGCCAGGCCGTGACGCATCCCCCAGCTGGAAACCCGCAGCTCCGGGCTTCCGAGATGGTCGAGCAGTGCCAGCGCCAGGTGGGCACCCGCCACCAGGAGATCGGCACGGCCCGGCGCCAGGCCGAGCTCGGACTGCAGGGCGGCGCTCGAAGTCCTTTCGAGCCAGGCGGTTACCGTCTCGATCCGATCGCGACGGAGGACCACGCCGTGGGTCTCGGCGACCCGGCGGACGGGGATCCCGCCGGCGACGCAGGCGAGCGCCGTGAGGGTGCCGCCGACCGCGTGCAGGGGTGGCGGGGACGGCGCGCCAGCCGGCGGCAGTGCAGCCCGCGGCTGTGCGGCCGGCGGCGGTGCAGCTCGCGGCGGTGCGGCCGGCGACGGTGCAGCCGGCAGCGACGACGCCGGCGGCGGTGCGGCCCGCGGCGACGCCGCCGGGAGCTGCCCGGCGAGCCAGCCGTCGAGGGCGTCGAGCTCCTGCCGGGCCGGAGGATCACTCGTCAAGAAGAGCTCGGTCAGGGTCACGGCGCCGGCCGCCACGCTGGTCGTCCGGATGCCGTCCGGCCCGAGCCACGAGATCTCGGTCGAGGCGCCGCCCAGGTCGATCACCCCGAGGGCGGCAGGCCAGCCGGCCCCGGCCCGCACCCCGAGCAGCGACAGGTGCGCCTCGACCTCCGGCGCCAGCACCGGCAGCTCGATGAGCCCGGCGCCGATGGCCGCCGCCGCCCGGGCCGGGTCGGGGGCCAGGCGCAGGCCGCCGGTCGCCGCCGCCAGCACCCGCGTCGCGCCGCAGCGATCGGCCAGCTCGACGCCGGCGGCGACCGCCGCCCGGGTCGCCGCCAGGGCGGCCGGATCGAGGGTGCCGCGCGCGCTGGCGCCACGCGCCACCCGGGTCACCTCGGTGCTGCCATCGACCTCGCGCAGCGTCCCGTCGACGACGTCGGCCACCAGCGCCTTGACGGAGTTGGAGCCGACGTCGATCACCGCGATGCGCCGCGGCGACGCCGTGGAGCGCCCCTCACGGGCGCCGGTTTGCTGCTCATTCACGGGACGTGCTACCTTTCCCTGCCCGGTTCTCGAGCTGTCGATCGCCCCGGGCGCGCGGGGCGAACTCACGCCGCCGGGCTCGCCCCACCGACCGCCAGCGGCACACGCCTGGAGCACCTGGGTGGACGGGCCACCGAAGGCGGACCGCGACGAGGGTCTCGCCGATGACGGATCGTGTCCAGGATCGTGGAGCCGGCGCCCCGGCGCCGGGCAGCACGCGGTCAGCGCCGCCGTCCGTCGCGCCGGCGCTCGTCGGCCTGGATCCCGAGAGCCTCGCCGAGCGCCTCCGCGATCTGCCGGGCGGCGATCGCCGCTTCCGCGGCGTCCAGGTGTTCCGCTGGCTGCACGCCCGCCATGTCACCTCCTTCGCGGCGATGACCGATCTTCCCGCGTCGCTGCGCGAGGGGCTCGCCGCCCACTTCCGGGCCTCGGAGCTCGAGCCGGTGCAGACCGCCCACTCGGAGGATACCGACACCGTCAAGCTGGTGCTGCGCACGCGCGACGGCGCCGAGATCGAGACGGTGCGCCTCGGGACGCCGCGCCGGGTCACGCTGTGCATCTCCTCCCAGGTCGGCTGCGGCTTCGGGTGCACCTTCTGCCGCACCGCGACCATGGGCTTCGGCCGCAACCTCGAGCCGGGCGAGATCGTCGACCAGATCCTGCACGTCCACCGGCAGGCGCCCCTGCCCGACCGCTACAACCTGGTCTTCATGGGCATGGGCGAGCCGCTCGCCAACCTCGATCACGTGATCCGCGCCACCGACCTGATGCAACGCGAGGAGGGCCTGTCGATCGGTCCGCGACGCATCACCGTGTCGACCGTGGGGCTGGTGCCGGAGATCGAGCGCCTGGCGCGCGAGCGGCCGCGCCTCAGGCTGGCGGTCTCGCTGACCGCCACCACCGATGCGCAGCGCAGCGCCCTCATGCCGATCGGCAAGCGCTACCCGCTCGACCGCCTGCTCGAGGCGGTCGCCTTTCACGTGCGGCACACCCGCCGGCGCGTCACCTTCGAGTACGTCCTGCTGGCGGGAGTCAACGACTCGCAAGACGATGCGCGGCGCCTGGCGCGCCTCAGCGCCCGCGTGCCGTGCAAGGTCAACCTGATCCCGTACAACGGTGCGCCGGGCGACCGCTACCGGAGCCCCGCGCCGGAGGTGGTCGAGCGCTTCAGGGACTATCTGATGCCGCGCACCTACGCGGTGACGGTGCGCGCCACCCAGGGCCGCGACATCCTCGCCGCGTGCGGACAGCTGGCCCGCACGCACGACCTCCGACGGAGCGCGACGCGGTGAACGGGGCACGCGCGGGCCATGGCGGTGCGGGCCATCCGACGGCGCGCGGTTCGACGGCACGCCCATGGCGGGCTGCGCGGCAGCGCCGGCCGATGTCGCTGCGCACGCGCCTGTCGCTCATCTTCGTCGGCCTGGCGGTCCTCCCCTGTCTGGCACTCACCCTGATCGTCAGCCATCAGCTGACGCGGGCGATCGAATTCTGGACCAATCCGGGGATGCAGAGCTCCTTCCAGAGCTCGGTGGCGGTGGCGCGCGAGTCGCTGCGGCTGCTCGAGGAGCATCTGACGACCACGGTCACGCTGGCGGCGCGGGCCGGCACGGCCGACCAGACCGACCTCGACGTCTGGCGCATCTACGAGCGCACCGCCGGGGGCGGGTACGCGCTCCGCGCCGCCGAGGCCTCCGACACCGGGCGCCTCCTCGAGCCCGAGCGCCTCGCCGAGGCCGTCGCCGCCGGTCCCGGCCAGGCCATCCATCTCGACACGGGCTGGATCGTCGCCGTGGCACCGATCGACTCGGCGGCACACCGCGTGCTGCTCGGCGGCTACGGCGTGTCGCCGGAGCTCGGGGCGCAGATCGCCACGGCCCGGCAGGGCGCGCAGCACATCGGCGAGCTCGGCATCTACAAGGCGGTCTACCAGGGCTGGGTCTGGATCTCGGCGCTCCTCGCCTCGCTGCTGCTCGTGGGGGGCTCGGTGCTGCTGGCGCGGCGGCTGGCGCGGGGACTGACCCGTCCACTCGAGGAGGTGGTCAGCGCCATGACGCAGCTCGGGCGCGGCGACCGGGTGGCGGCGCTGGCGCCGCCCGGCGATCGCGAGATGGGCGTCCTGGTGCGCTCGTTCAACCGCATGGCCGCCGAGCTCGAGCGATCGCGACGCGAGCTGCAACGGGCCGAGCGCCTGGCCGCATGGCGGGAGATCGCGCGGCGGGTCGCGCACGAGATCAAGAATCCGCTGACCCCGATCCAGTTCGCCATCCACCGGCTGAAGCGCCACCTGGCCGACAGCGGCGCGCCGGAGGAGGCGGTCCGCGACAGCCTCGACGCCATCCTCGGCGAGGTCGAGAGCCTGCGGGCGATCGCCGAGTCGTTCTCGCGCATCGCCAAGCTGCCCGAGCCGGAGCTCGAGCACCTGCAGGTCGAGGAGATCCTGCGCGAGGTCGTGGCGCTCTACGAGCAGCCCGGCATCGAGCGGCGGCTCTCGATCGACGGGGGGCTGCCGCCGGTGCTGGGCGACCGCCGGCACCTCCGGCAGGTCTTCCACAACCTGATCCAGAATGCCGTCGAGGCCATGCCGGAGGGCGGCACCCTGACCGTGCGTGCGGCCCGCGCCGACGGCGGCGGGGTGGCGATCGAGATCGCCAATGCGGCCGGGGCGATTCCCGAGGACGACCTGGAGCGCATCTGGGAGCCCTATTTCACCAGCAAGCAAAGCGGGACGGGACTCGGACTGCCCGTCGTTGCTAAGATTATCAGTGACCATGGCGGGAGGATCGAGCTCGAGAACCAGCCGGATGGCGGCGTGGTCGCCCGCTTCACCCTGCCGGCGGCGCCCGAGGGGCG
>JASFRE010000162.1:0-8550 GCA_050115055.1 Candidatus Eiseniibacteriota bacterium
CGACGGGTCGATCGACGCGCGCCAGGCGGAGCGGGACGACGCGTTGCGCGCACTGAACGACGCGCACCGTGCGCGCCAGGAGCTCGAGCGCTCGGGTGCGGTCGCCGCGCGCGAGCTCGAGCGCCGAGCCGATCTCGAGGAGCTCGAGCAGGCGGTGCGGGGCTGGCGGATCGTCAGGCTGGCGGCGGCGCTGATCGGCGATACGCTGGCCGAGTTCGAGCGCACCCGACAGCCGGCGGTGCTCGAGCAGGCGACGGCGCTCTTCGCCGAGGTCACCGACGGTCGGTTCCAGCGCCTCGTCCAGGAGCGGGACGGCGGGACGATCGAGCTCCTCGATGGTCACGGGCGGCGCCTGGCAGTCGAGGCGCTGAGTCGCGGCACCGCCGAGCAGCTCTACATCTGCATGCGCCTCGGTCTGGCCGCCGAGTTCGCGAACCGCAGCACCGAGCTGCCGATGGTCATGGACGACGTGCTGGTCAACTTCGACCCGGAGCGCGCGCGGCGCATGGCGGCGGTGCTGGGTCGCCACGCCGCCGGTCACCAGCTCATCTACTTCACCTGCCATCCGGCGACGCGCGATCTGCTCGTCGAGCACGCCGGCGACACCGGCGAGGTGCACGTCATCGAGCTGCCGGTTGTCGACGTCGGCGCGACTCCTGTCGACAGCGAGGATGGCGTGACGGACGGCCAGCAGAGCCTGTCGGTCTGAAACGGCCCGCGACGCCCGCGGGTCGACGCCAGGAGAGATCGCCCATGACACCGGATCGCGAACCGACGACCCCGCCCGACGCGGTCGAGCACCGGCTGCGGGTGCGCTATGCCGAGACCGACAGGATGGGCGTCGTCTACTACGCCAACTACCTGGTCTGGTTCGAGGTGGCGCGGGCCGAGTTCTGCCGGCAGCGCGGCTGCCGCTATGCCGACATCGAGCGCGACACCGGCTCGATCCTGGTGGTCACCGAGGCACGCTGCCGCTATCGCCGGCCCGCACGCTACGACGATGCGATCCGCCTGCGCTGCTGGGTCCGCGACCTGCGGAGTCGCCGGCTCACCTTCGTCTACGAGATCCTGGACGACGCGAGCGGCGCGCTCCTCGCGGAAGGCGAGACGGTGCACCACGTCGTCGATCCGGAGGGGCGGCCGAAGAGCCTGCCGCGCCATCTGGTCGAGAGGCTGGCGGGGCGCTGAGCCCGGGACGGGAGGCCGCCACGTGATCGCGCAACGCGAACTCGCACCGCGAGCCCGCGAGGTGATCGCACACCGCGAGCCCGCACCGCGAGCCCGCGAGGTGATCGCACACCGTGAGCTCGCACCGCGGGCCCGCGTCGGACATCGCCGGTGCCCCGCTACTCCCCGCGATGCATGAGCGGCGATGCGGTGCCCATCGCGCCGCTGCCGCCACCCACGCCGCTGCCGCCACCCACGCCGCTGCCGCCACCGCTGCCGCCGCTCACCGGGGCACCGCGCATGGCGATCCCCGCGCCGCTCGCGCGCAGCTCGTGCTCGTCGACGCTCGTCCGCACCGCCAGGTCGCAGCCCTCCGCCACCTGGACCTGGTTGGCGAGCAGGAAGACCTGACTGAGCGGTCCCTCGCCCTCGCGCAGCAGCGCGATCAGATGCGTCGCGCGCTCGGCATCGAAGCTGTCGAGCGGCTCGTCGAGCAGCAGCAGATGCGGCCCCGCGGCGTGACCGCGCGTCGCCAGCAGGACCTCGGCGAAGGCCAGCCGGAGCGCCAGGAGCAGCTGGTCGTGCGTGCCTCCGGAGAGTTCGGCGGGGCCGATGAAGCCGTTCCGCTCGTCGGAGTAGACGTGGATCGTGAAGTCGGCGTCGACGCTGACGCGGCTGTAGCGCCCACCGGTGATCCGCCCGAGACGGCGTCCCAGCGCGCGCCCGAGGGCCGGCGCCAGGCGGCTCCGCAGCTGATCGGCGGTGCCGCGCAGCAGGCGCTCCGCGTTCAGCTCGCGTACCAGCTCGGCCTTGAGATCCTCGGCCTTGCGGAGCAGGGCACGGGTCTCGTCCTCGGCCGCGCGCCGCTTCTCGAACTGCGGCGCCAGGCGACGGCGCTCGGCCTCTCGCTCCTCGATCCGCGTGCCGAGCTCGGTCAGCCGGCGCTCGGCCTCCTCGCCGATCGACTGCGCGCGCTCGGCCTCATCCTCGAGGCTGGAGGTGCTCGGCAACGCCTCGAGGATCCGGTCGAGGTCGGCGACGATGTGGCGGTCACCCTGGCGGTCGCGGTCGGCGCGGCCGCGCGGCGCGGGGTCGATCCGCGTGGCCTCGGGGTCGGCCCCGGGCCCGGACTCGCTGAGCGTCGCGGCGGGGTCGGTCGGGGTCGCCGCCGCCGCGGCATCGGTCGCGCCGGCCGCGCCGCTCGCGCCCGCCGCGCCCGCCGCGCCGGCCGGCGCCGCATCGTCCGGCATGCCGACCGCGCGGTTCCCCGCCGGCGCCACCAGCCGGTGCTCGAGGTCGCTGACGCGCCGCACGACGTCATCGCCGAACGGCCCGAGCAGCTCGCCGAGCACCCGCAGGCGCGCGGTCGCGGCGCGATCGTCGTCACCGAGCCGCCGCTTGAGGTCGGCCGCCCGCTGCCTGAGCTCGACCAGCCCCTCCTCGAGGGTGCCGAGGTCGACCTGGTCGACGTCGTGCGGCGCGGGGTCGGTCCGACGGAAGGGCGCCAGCTCCGCCGCCAGCGCATCACTCTTCTGGCAGAGCTGCCGCAGGCGATCGCCGGTGGCGTCGAGGTGGCGGAGACGCACCTCGATGTCGCTGGTGGAGCGTTCGAGCTCGCTGACGTAGGCGTCGAGCGTCGCGCCGCGATCGAGGAAATCGGCATGCTCCTCGCCGATCCGCTCCACGAGCTCGCGGAGACGGTCGTCATCGATGTGCATCATTCGCGGATCGCGCAGGATCTCGAGCGTCTCGCGGCGCAGGATCTCGCGTTCGCCGGTCAGCTGCACCACCCGCTGGTCGAGCTCGTCGAGCTCGTGACGATGGCGCGCCAGCCGCTGGCGACCGTTGCTGCGCTGCCGCATGCCGCCGACGAGGAGAATCAGGCCGAGGAGGGCAACGCCGATCGCGCCGAGGCGCAGCTGCTCGGCGGTGATCGGCAGCACCACCGGCAGTGTCTGCGTGCCGAGCGCCACCACCACGCCGGCCGCCGCCGCCAGCACGAGCAGGACGACGCCGAGCGCCATCGTGCCGCGACCGCGACCCTGCAGGCCGCGCGCCGCGCGACCGAGCTGTTCGCGCCGCGTGACCAGGCTGTCGGCGTGGCCCTCGGTGAGCAGGATGTCGAGCTCGTCGCGCCGCGCCGCGAGCCGGGTCTCGAGCTCGCCGAGCTCCTGGCGCAGCGTGCCGGTGCGCTCGCGGCGGCGTCGGGCCTGGTCGAGGTCGGCCGCGGTGCGGCGGCGCTCGTCGACGAGTCGCTCCTGGCGCCGCGCCAGGCCGCGCGCCAGGCCCTCGATGCGGTGCGCCGCCCGCTCGCGCAGCACTGCCAGGGCGAGGCTGCCGAGCTCGCGCGATGCTTCGCCGCGCCGCGCGAGGTGCTCGCGGGCCTGTGTGCGGCGCGCCTCCGACTCGCGTCGATCCGCCTCGGCCGCGGTGCGTTCGCGGTTCAGGGTCTCGAGCTCGTGCTCGAGCCGCGACTCGTCGCCCTCGTCGATGCCGAGAGCGGCGATGACGCGCCCCTGCACGCCGAGTTCGTCCTCGACCTGGCGCAGCTCGGTGCGGATCGAGCCGGCGACGCCGTCGGCCCGGTCGATGGCATGGTTGAGGCGGTCGATGCCGGTCAGGCGGAAGAGGACGCCGCTCCAGTCGGGCACCGCACGGGCGCGGGCGGCACGGATGCCGCCGCCGGGCGCGCGGCGGGACGGCTGGCGGCGCGGGGCCGGGCGTGGCGCCCCGCGGCGCGACGCGTCCGGCGCGTGCAGCGCGTCTGGCTCGAAGGGCTCGACCGGCTCGACGGTCTCGGAGGGGCCGCTGCCGAGGACACCGCCGACCTCGAGGCTCTCGAAGCCGAGCTCGTCGAGCGACGCTTCGTCGAAGTCGGCCGCGTCGTCGTAGTCGGCCGCGTCGTCGTACGGCTCGCCGGCCGCGGGGTGCGTCCGCCGCCTCCCCGACGGCGGCGCCGCCGTGTGCCGGGTCTCCGTCGCGGCGGGTGCCGCAGCCCGTGTCGTGGCCAGCGTCGGCGGCATCGGAGCCGACGCCCCGCCGAGCGGCGCGCCGCGCGAGCGCATGATGCTGTCGTCGGCGTGCTGGGCGAGGAAGAAGGTGTTGCGGAAGTCGTCGTAGCCGTAACCGAGGAGCCGTCCGAGCTCGCGCGCGACGCGCGCCGTGCCGCTCACCATGCGCCCGGGCCGGAGCTGTCCGGCGCCGGGATCGCGCCCGCCGGCGTCGACCGTCAGGCTGGCCAGCGTCCGGGATCGCTCGTCCGACCGCGGCGCCGACGGGTCGAGCTGCTCGAGCTGTGCGAGGTGATCGCCCATGCGATCGATCTCGCGGAACAGCCGGTAGGTGGCGCCGTCCGGCAGGCCGAAGACGATCTCGACCTGGCAGACCTCCTCCTCCCAGTGGATCAGGCTCTCGAGGCCGGCCAGCTCGGAGGACGGCGTGCGTCCGAAGAGCGCGAAGGTGATGGCATCCACCACCGAGGACTTGCCGCCCTCGTTCGGACCGACGACGCCGATCAGCCCGCGCCGCGGCAGGTCGGCGAGGTCGATGTCGCTGAACTTCTTGAAGTTGGTCGCCCTGAGGCTATGCAGGATCATCGTCGACCTCCGCCTCGGCGAGCAACTGGAGCGCCCGCTGCATGGCATCCTCGATTCGTGCCGCCTCCACCGGCTCGGCCCGCTCCAGGCTCTCGATCCGGCGGTGGGCGTAGGCGCGGAGCTCGTCCTCCGCCGAGCGCAGCGAGAACGTCGTGCGCTTCGATTGCGTCGAGTGCGTGGGCGTCGAGGTGTCGGCTGGTCGGGTCACGGCAGGTCAGCCTCCCCCGCGAGGGCGGTGTGTGGTGGGGCACTGTGCGGCGGCCGGCGGCGCCGGGACCGCGCCTGACGGCGCGGCGCCACCGTGCGCCTGATCACGCTGGGAGCGCGGACCTCCATCCTAAGCACCGGGGGCGTCAAAATCAAGCTATCCGGTTGCAGGTCCGTCGACTATGCTCCGTGCATGAAGCTCGGACTGGAAGGCAGGACGGCACTGGTCGGGGGCGCGTCGAGCGGCATCGGCAAGGCGATCGCCGGTGCCCTGCTGGACGAGCGCGCCAACGTCGTCATCGTCGCGCGCGATGCGAAGCGGCTCGAGGCGGCGGCGCGCGATCTCGAGCGGCGGCACGGCCGCGCGGCGATGCCGGTCACCGCCGACCTGACGGACGCGGCGGCGATCGAGGGGCTCCTCGAGCGCGCGCACCGGCGCTACGAGACGATCGACATCCTGGTCGCCAACGCCGGCGGCCCGCCGTCGGGACCGTTCGAGGCGCACGACGACGACGCCTGGGAGGCCGCCTTCCGGCTCAATCTGCTGTCCGGCGTGCGGCTGGCGCGGGCGCTGCTACCCGGGATGCGGGAGCAGCGCTGGGGCCGCATCGTCTTCCTGACCTCGCTGACCGTGAAGCAGCCGGAGCCGGGGCTCATCCTGTCGAACAGCGTGCGCGCGGGGGTGAGCGGGCTGGCGAAGACGCTGTCACAGGAGGTCGCGGCGGACGGCATCACGGTCAACTCGGTCTGCCCCGGGCTGACCGACACCGAGCGCCTGCAGGCGCTGGCGAGGGCGAACGCCGAGCGCGACGGCGTGACGCCGGACGACGTGCAGGCGCGCTGGCTGGCGGCGATCCCGGCCGGCCGGCTGGGGCGGCCGGAGGAGGTCGGCGACGCGGTGGCGTTCCTGGCCTCGGAGCGGGCGGCCTACATCACGGGAGTCGCGCTCCTGGTCGACGGCGGCTACGTGAAGGGACTGTAGCGACCTGTAGCGGCTCGCGACCGGATCCTCGCGCCCAAGAGCCGACTCTCCGCTCATCGACGATGCTGAGATGGATGATGCGCTGAAGCCCGTCATGCGCCACCTGCTGGCGCGACGCGACGCCGCACAGGCGGCGGCGAAGAGGGCGGAACAGGCGGTATCGGCGAAGCCGGCGGGTGCGGCGGACGCAGACGCGGCGGGGCAGGCGGACGCGGACGCAGCGGGACAGCCGGACGCAGACGCGGCTGGACAGCCGGACGCGGACGCAGCCGGACAGCCGGAAGCGGCGAAGCCGGTGGGGGCGGCGGCGACGCGCGACGGCGGTGCGACGTCTCGCTTCGACGACGGGCGCCGCATCGGACTGGTCGTCCAGGGCGGGGCGATGCGCGGCGTCTTCACGGCTGGCGCTCTGTGCGGTCTCGAGGAGCTCGGGCTGCGCGACTGCTTCGACGTCGCGTTCGGGGCATCCGGGGGGGCGATCAACATCGCCTACCTGCTCGCCGGCCAGGTCTTCTACGGCACGTCGATCTACTACAGCGACATCAACAACAACGCTTTCATCGACTTCAGGCGCTTTGCCGCCGGCAACGCGGTCGACATCGATTACTGCTTCGACGAGGTGATCGGCCGTCGCAAGCGCCTCGACCTCGAGCGGGTCCTGGCACACCCGACCGAGCTGCGCATCGTGCTGACCGACGTGGAGGCGGGCACCAGCATGCATGTGCGGCAGCACGACCTCGAGGAGGCGTCGGAGCTCCTGCTCGCGCTCAAGGCCTCGGCGGCAATGCCGCTGGTCTACCGACGGCACCTCGCGCTCGGCGAACGGCGGGTCATGGATGGCGCCTACCTCGACCCGGTGCCGCTCGATGCGGCGATCGCCGCCGGTTGCACCGACGTGGTCGTGCTGTTGACCCGGCCGCGTGGTTGGAGGCCGGTCACGTCACCGAGTTGGGTCCGCGCCTGGGTGCATCGTTCGCTCGGCATGCGCAACGGGGGCGCGTTGAACCGAGCCTGGGCGGCGGGCTTGCGGCGCTATGCCGACACGCTGGCGCGCCTCGAGCTCGACACGGTGCGGGGCGACGACGGCCGGGAGGTGAATCTCGCGGTCGTTGCGCCTCCGGCGACACTGGGACTGTCGCGCTTCACGCGCGATCGAGCGCGGCTGGTGGAGGCGGCGACGGAGGCCGCTCGGCGCGTCCACACGCTGGGCGGGGTCGAGCCGGAGTCGCTGCGACCGTTCGAGGCGATCCGGGTGAGGTGGTAAGGGGTCGATGACCGCACGCGCCCCGGCCCCCATGCCCGGGCACGGGGTCGCCCTGGTGGGGCCGAGGACTGGCCGCTTGGCGCGGTACGAGCCGCGAGCCACTGGCAAGGTGGTCAAGATCGCGGCGAGGCGGAGCATCCGGTATGTGCATCCACCGACTCGAGTCAGTGTTCCGCACCCGGCACGACAAGATGGAATCGTCCGGGTGACGGCGTCAGGTCGCGCTGCTGCATCAGTACCATCAGTCCATGGAGGTCGATCGTGGGCTACGACGACTGCTGTCGGCATCTACATGGCCTGGTCCCTGCCGATCGACTCTCGGCAGGCATTCGGACGCTCGAGCACCTGCACGCCAGATTTCGTGAGTTGGTGAGCGGCAGGCTATGCGTTGCCCTCGACGACGTTTGGGACAAGGGCTATGGCAGCTGGCACATGTACTACCTGCCGCCCGCCGTCGAGGCCATCGCGCACGACGGCTGGGTGGAGCGACACCTCTACGACATCGGCTTGCTGGCGAACTCGCCGGCGCTGCCGGACTGCTGTCGGGGGACGGTGATCGACCTCTTCGGGACCGAGGCGTTTCATGTCACCGTGCAGGCCAATTCCCGGTCCGACGAGTTCGTGAGAATCGTCTGCCACCATCCCGGGGATCGCTTCGAGCTGGTCCGGCGCATCGCCGGGCAGACGACGCACTACAGCGTGGCTTACGGCAGCTATTCCCCGCCCGGCATGGACACGCCCCGCGGTTGCAGGCGCTATACCGCCACGCACGCCAGGGTCTTCGACGCCATTCCCTATCGGTGATGCTTCGCGACCAAGCGCCGGAGCTGCAGCTTCGTGCCGACAGCACGGCGGATGGTGCGCCGGTGGCTGCTGGCGGGAGGGAGGCGCGCGGGGGACGAGGTGCACTGGAGCCTGCGGTGCGGATTCCCAACCCCGCGCCCAGGCGTGGGGTTGGGAACGGGAGGAGGCAAGACCAGGTTCAATCCGGGATGAGCCGGTGGTTCAGCCCCGACCTTCGCATTGGCCCTATCGCTTGCCTGGCCACTCATCCTCGTCGCCGCTTCTCGGCGCGAACAGGCCGCCAATGATCGGCACCATTGACAACTCTAGTCGCACATCCCACCAGGCTCCACGCATGGCCTCAATGAACCCTTCCCCATCGAGAGCGCGCCGCACCGCCGCCTTGTGGCAATAGTACGGCGAGCCGAGTAGATACCCGAGGGCTACCGTCACCCCCAAGATCCTCGCAATGGCCGCAAGGGTCACCGAGCCAGCGATTCCTGCCAATTCCTGCAAGCCGACGCATATCAGCATTGGTGGGAGGAAGAACC
>JASFRE010000163.1:0-8391 GCA_050115055.1 Candidatus Eiseniibacteriota bacterium
CGCCGCTGACGCGCCGGTCGCCGCCCGCGTGCTCGCGGCCGCCCGCGTGCTCGCCATCGCCGGCGCGCTCGCCATCGCCAGCGCGCTCGCCATCCCTCCCGCCGCCACCATCGCCGTCCCACTCCCACACCTCGAGCACCGCCAGCTCGCGCTCGAGCCGCACGTACCAGCGCTCGATCTCGATCTCGCGTCCGAACAGCAGCCGCGCACCGGCATCCTCGACGATGCGCGGGGTGACGCTGCCGGCATAGGCCTGCAAGGCGACGTAGACGTCACGCACCTTGAACTCCTGTCGCGCCCGCTGCGCGAACAGCAGGTTGCCCTCCTCGTTGTCGCTGAGGCCGATCGCGACCGCCATGGTGTCGAGGCGCGCGCGGAGCAGCGTGCGCTCCTCGAGCCCGTTGCCGTACACCAGGCGTAGTTTCTCCTCCTGGGCCTGCTGGCTGAAGTCGTGGCGCGACTCGATCAGCACGACCTCGGGAAACGACGACGCCAGCAGCCGGGCGAGCGTGCGCCCGAGCTTGTGAGCGCCGTAGATGCAGAGACCAGCCGGCTGTCCCCGGCTCAGGCCGAGGAGACGCGCCACGAGGCCGCCGGTCAGCCCCTGCACGACCACGGTCATGGCGATGACCAGGAAGACGAGCGCCAGGAGCTTCTCGCCGCCCGGCAGGCCGGCCTCGCCGAGCACCAGCGCGAAGTGCGACGCGACCGCCGCCGCCACGATGCCGCGGGGCGCCAGCCAGGCCATGAAGAGACGCTGCCGCCAGGGCACGGCGAGTCCGGCGGTGCACACGAGGACCTGGACCGGTCGCACGGCGAGCATCAGTACCGCCACGGTCGCCACCCCCGGCCATCCGAGCGCCAGCACGCCGGCCAGCCGCACATCGGCGGCGAGCAGCACGAAGAGCAGGCCGATCAGCAGGAAGGTGAGCTGCTCCTTGAATTCGCGCAGGTCGCGCAGGACCGGTGTCCGCATGTTGCCGACCACCAGCCCGGCCATGGTGGCGGTCATGACCCCGGTGGCTGGCATCAGCGTCTCGCTGGTCATGACCAGACCGAGCAGCAGACCGAGCGTGACGATGTTCTCGAGGCCCTCCGGGATCACCCGCCGGACGCGCAGGAGGAGCCCCATCAGGGCGCCACCGGCGGTGCCGAAGACCAGGCCCAGCCCGAGGCGCTCGACCACATCGAGGGCGGCGCCGCCCAGTGCCATGCCACCGGTGGCGCTCCCGGCGGCCTGCAGGCCGGGACCGCCCCCGACCCCGGGGGCACCGGCGGCGAGCCCGTGCACGCCGGGTGCGGCGCCGATCACCACCTGCAGGGTGACGACGGCGATGATGGCGCCGATCGGGTCGATCAGCACGCCTTCGGCCTCGAGCACCGTCTCCACGTCGCGACGGATCTTGATGCGGCGGAGGAGCGGCGTGACGACGGTCGGACCGGTGACGATGACGAGGGTGCCGAAGAGCAGCGCCGGCATCCACTCCCAGCCCATGCAGAGGCGCGCGGCGAGCGTGCCACCGGCGGCGGTGATCAGCGCACCGATGGTGACCAGGCGCTGGATCGCCTGACCTTCGCGCCGCAGGCGGCGCAGGTCGAGGTTGAGGCCGCCCTCGAAGAGGATGACGGCCACCGCGAACTCGACGAGGATCGGCAGGGCAGCACCGAGCGCCCGCGGCCGGATCAGTCCGCTCACATCCGGGCCGAGCAGGATGCCGGCGGCCAGGAGCAGCACGATGCCGGGCAGGCGCAGGTGCCGTGCGACGACCAGGCCGAGCACGCCGGCGGCGAGAGCGAGCGCGAGAGTGAGCGACGGGCTGCCCGCAGCATCCATGACGCCGGATGATAACAGACTGCCGCGGGGCGCCGGACGCCACGCCGCCGCGTGCCACGGCGCCGCGTGCCACGCCGCCGCGTGCCACGCCGCCTTGACCGTGCCTGGCGCCTCACGTATGCTGCGCGTGCTCCGTCCGGTGCACGCCGTTTTTGTCCCACCTGCGAGCCGCTGCTCCCGTGGCGCGCGCTCGCCCCGAAGAGCAGGCGATCATGTTCGAGCCCAAGACGATCATCGAGCCCTTCCGCGTCAAGATGGTCGAGCCGCTGCCACAGCCGCCGATCGAGCGCCGTGACGAGGTGCTGCGCGAGGCGCGCTTCAACCTGTTCAACGTGCAGGCGGCCGACGTCACCATCGACCTGATGACCGACTCGGGCACCGGGGCGATGAGCCAGGAGCAGTGGGCAGCGCTCATGCGGGGCGACGAGTCCTACGCCGGCGCGCGCTCCTTCCATCGCTTCGAGACGGCGGTGCGCGACCTGACCGGCATGCGGTACGTGATCCCCACCCACCAGGGGCGCGCCGCCGAGAGGATCCTCTTCACCATCGTCGGCGGCGAGGGGCGCGCGGTCCCGGCCAACACGCACTTCGACACCACACGCGCCAACGTCGAGCACTCGGGCGCCGAGGCGCTCGACTTCGTGATCCCGGAGGGGCTCGATCCATCGGCCGAGCATCCGTTCAAGGGCAACGCCGATATCGAGCGCCTCGATGCCTGGCTGGCCGAGAACGCGAGCCGCACGCCGCTCGTGGTGATGACCGTCACCAACAACTCCTACGGTGGCCAGCCGGTGTCGCTCGAGAACCTGCGGCAGGTGCGCGACGTCGCCCACCGGCACGGCGTGCCGCTGTGGCTCGACTGCGCGCGCTTCGCCGAGAACGCCTGGTTCATCAAGCAGCGCGAGCCGGGTCATGCCGACCGCCCGGTCGCCGAGATCGCCCGCGAGATGTTCAGTCTCGCCGACGGCACCTGGATGTCGGCCAAGAAGGACGCCTTCGCCAACATCGGCGGCTTCCTGGCCATGAACGACGACGCGCTGGCCGCCCAGTGCCGGAGCCTCCTCATCCTGACCGAGGGCTTCCCGACCTACGGGGGGCTCGCCGGGCGCGACCTCGAGGCGGTCGCGGTCGGACTCGAGGAGGTGCTGCACGAGGACTACCTGCGCTACCGGATCGCGTCGACGGCCTACGTCTGGCGCCACCTCGACGCGCTCGGCGTCCCCCTCCTGCGTCCGGCCGGCGGACATGCGGTCTACATCGACGCGCGTCGGTTCCTGGCCCACGTGCCGCCCGCGCGCCTGCCGGGACAGTCGGTCAGCGTGGCGCTCTACCGCGAGGCCGGGGTGCGCAGCGTCGAGATCGGCACGGTGATGTTCGGTCGCACCGACCCCGCGACCGGCGAGCAGATCCCGGCCGGGCTGGATCTCGTGCGCCTCGCCATCCCGCGGCGCGTCTACACGCAGAGCCACATGGACTACGTGATCGAGGCGGTGGGCTACGTCTTCGAACGGCGCCGCGAGATCGGCGGCTTCCGCATCGTCGACGAGCCGCGCGAGCTCCGGCACTTCACGGCCAGCTTCGAGCCGATCGACTGGGATCCGCTGGGCGGCAGCGGCCGGCGCGCGTCCGGTCAGCACCTCATGCCGTCGAGCTAGCGTGCCGTGCCGGCGCCGACCCGCCCCGGGCGGAACTCGCCGCGCCCCGACCCTCGACCTCCCCGCCGCTCTCAGCCCACCGGCACGCGTGGCAGGACCACCGCCGCCACCGCGACCACCACCGCCAGCACCCCGAACGTCCAGGCCAGGTGACGCCGCATCGCCGGCGACCCCAGCACCATGGCGATGCCGGCCTTGAGGAGCGTGTTGCAGAGGACCGCGATCAGGATGGCGAGCGCCGCCACCGGCCGCGCCACGTCGCCGCCGGCCGACAGGCGCGCCATCGACAGCGTGATCGGATCGACGTCCGCGAAACCGCCGACCACCGCCGCCAGGTAGACGCCGGCATCCCCCGCCAGGACCTGCGCCGCCTTCGAGACCAGCAGGATCAGGCCGAACAGCAACCCGAACTTGATCGCCGGCCCGAGCGCGAACGGGTTGGCGAAGGCCACCTGCTCGACCGGCTCCCGTGCGGCGCTGCGGTAGAGCAGCGCCGCGAGCAGGATGCCGGTCAGGGTGGCGATGCCGAGCGGCACCGCCAGCCAGTGGACGAGGGACGCGTCCAGCACCGCTGCGGCGAGCAGGACGCGCGGGAACATGGTGCTCGAGGCGATCAGGATGGCGAGCGTCAGCGGCAGCGCGAGGGCCGGGACCTCGCGACCGCGCTGGGAGAACGACAGCGTCAGCGCCGTGCTGGAGACCAGGCCGCCGAGCAGTCCGGTCAGGCTGATGCCGCGCTTCGAGCCCAGGATCTTGATCAGCACATACCCGAGGAAGCTGATCCCCGAGATGAAGACCACCATGAGCCAGATGAGGCGCGGGTTGAGGACGTCATAGGGGCCGAACGTGCGGTCCGGCAGGAGCGGCAGGATGATGACCGAGACCACCGCGAACTTGAGCGCGGCGACGATGTCGCGGCGCAGGATGTGGCCGGCCAGCTGATGGAGCGGCGGCTTGGTGGCGAGGAGCACCGCGAGCGCGATGCCGAGCGCCACTCCGAGATGCACCTCGCCGGCCACCACCAGGGCGCCGATCAGGTAGACGAGAAGTCCGGCAAACTCGGAGGTGAGCCCCTGCTGGGCGCCGCGTCCCGCGGTGATGGCGTAGGCCGTGGTGAAGAGTGCCGCGACCGCCACCAGTCCGGCGAGCAGCGGCCAGGTGGAGCCGAGGGCGTGGAAGTAACCGGCCACGCCCCCGACCACGGCGACGATCGCCAGCGTGCGGACACCGGCGGTGATCTCCTGACCCTGTGCCTTGCTCGACTCGCGCTCGAGACCGATCAGCAGTCCGACGAGCAGCGCCACCCCGAAGCGCTCGAAGCTGGTGGCGAGATCCATGCACGGCCCCCCTCGCAGCGCCCGCATCGCGCGGGGTCGCGCGTGAGCCAGGACGCCCGGCGGCGTCGACGACCAGGTCGCCGTCACCGCCGGGCGCGGTCAGGGTCGCAGGTCGGGCCTGGCGGCACTCATCGAAGCAGCGTCGCGCGCGTGGTCTGCGTGCCGTCCGCCGTCTCCAGGCGGAAGTAGTAGACGCCGCTCGCGACCCCGCGGCGGGTGTCGTCGAGACCGTCCCAGCGGACCGCGCCGTCACCGGCCGCCAGCGCACCATCGATCAGCGTCCGCACGTGGCGGCCGGCCGGATCGACCACGGTGAGGCGCGCGTGGGTGGCTGCATCCGGCAGGGCGAAGCGGATCTCGACCGACGGGTTGAACGGGTTGGGCACCGGAGTGTCGAGCTCGAGCCGGGTCGCGATCACCGTCGCCGGCTGTCCGACGCCGGTGGTGCCGGTCGCCGCCGAGTAGGCGTAGCTGGTCAATCCGGACGGCGAGTTCTTCGCCACCACCATGACCGCGCGCTCGTAGAGCCCGCCGACGTCCGGCAGGTCGATCATGCCGTTCTGGTTGGCGTCGAGAATGACGCGCGTCACCCGCGTCGGCTCGACCGGATCGAGCTCCAGTGCCCAGACCGCGAAGCCGGAGAAGTCGTAGCCGTCGAACTCGAGGTGCAGGCCGCCGGCCGGGACGTCCAGGAACTGCACATAGTCGGTCGCCCAGTGGTTGACGGCGGCGTTGATCGGCCCGACCGGGTAGGTCGAGTGGGTCGCCGAGTGGTTGAAGGGCGGCAGCTCGTCGCCCGCGTACCCGAAGCGCCCGTCACCGATCGACGTGTCGTCGAGGTAGTTCGCCACCGCCCAGTCGGCGAAGACGTCGGCGAAATCCTGCGTGGCGCCGTGCAGGTCGAGGACGGCGTCGTAGCCCTGGTAGGAGTTGCCCGGCTCGTGGACGACGTCGTAGACCGCCGCATCGCCGAAGCGCTCCTTGAAGTAAAGCGACCAGAGGTAGGTCTTGATGTAGTCCGCCCAGACGCTGTTCCAGACCGTCAGGTTGTTGTCGGGATTGGCATTGAACGAGCTGATGACGTCCGGCCGTCCGTAGTACCACATGGCAAGCTCGGCCATGCCCTCGTCGACCCACGACAGCTCGTTCTCGTCGTACAGCCAGTGGATCATGTGCTCGAACTCGTGGGCGAGCACCGAGATCATGTAGTCACTGCTCGGGGCATGGGTGGCGACGGTGTTGAGATAGACCACCTCGCACTCGTTGCTGCGCAGTCCCGGATTGGCGCCGTCGGGCTCCTCGTCGAACGAGAAGAAGTGGCCGTCGCCGATGGTGGGGCTGCCGAAGTTGAACCAGAGGTTGTAGATGCGCGGGTCGTTGTCGAGCTCGTCGGGCGGCTCGCCGAAGTACTGCGTGTTGAGCTCGTAGATCCCCTTGGTGGGCTCGGCGCCGATGCTCGTGTTCTCCCAGCGCTCCATGATCTGATCGACGTCCGACTGGAAGATGCGCACGTTCCACTCGGAGTCGTCGACCACGAGATAGCCGTTCGCGGTCTTGGCGCGCACCGTGCACAGCCGCTGCTCGAAGTGCGGCGTGCCGACGTGCAGGAACAGCCACCAGTACCAGGAGTCGCCGACCTCGGGATTGGGCGGCGGCGAGAACGGGTGCTCCGCACCCCGGGCCGGCACCTCCGGTCCGAGCAGGTCGGCCGACGGGACCGGCACCTCGCGCACGCGAAGCGGCGCCTCGGCGGCGTCGGCCGCGGGCGCCAGCGCACCGGCGATCAGGATCGAGATGGCCAGCAAGACGGCGATCGACGGGACGACCTCGAGGACGCCGCCCTGGACACGGGTGCCACGGAATCGACTGACGAACATGGGGCTCTCCTTCGAGCGCGGATCGTGGTGGTCCGGTGGCATGCGAGCCAGCGTGCCGGCTGGGCCCGGGGTGCCCGGACGATGCGGCATCGGGGGGTCTGTCAGGTCGATCCTAGCACAGCGGGACGTGAGCCAGCACCCACTCGGGCACCCGCACCTTGCGGCTGGCCCGCAGCCGGCTCGCGGCCGCTCCGGCGATCTCGCCGCGGCTCCGGCCGCAACCGGCGGTCTCCGACCGGGTTCCGGACGTTCGGCGGCAGCCGCGCGGCGGCGGCCGCCATCGAGACCACTGACGGGGCCCCAGGTTCGCGCGGTGTCGAGTCGTGTGCTAGGGTGCCTCGACGGCGCTACCGGCGCCGGCCGCACCACACCCGCGCCAGCGTTCCTCCCCCGCGAACCCAGGGAGCCCCCCGTGACCGCCGTTCCGGAAGAGCGATCGCCCCGGACCGAACGCCGGGCCGGCCTCTGCGGCATCTGCCCGGCCGGCTGCTGGGTCGAGGTCGAGCTCCGCGACGGGCGGCTGGTCGGCATCCAGCCCGACCCGGCCCACCGTCTCGGCATGATCTGCCGGCGGGGCGAGCACGCCCCGGAGATCGTCCACTCCGAACACCGCCTGCTCTACCCGCAGCGGCGCGTCGGCAAGAAGGGCTCCCTCGAGTTCGAGCGCATCACCTGGGACGACGCCTACGCGCTCATCGTCGACCACCTGGATCGCATCAAGCGCGAGTCCGGTCCCGAGGCGGTCGCCATCTACACCGGGCGCGGCGCCTTCGAGCTGTCGCTCTGCGACATGTTCCAGCCGCGCGGGGTGGCGGTCTCGTCGGCCTCGAGCGTCCTCTTCCCGTTCGGCTCGCCCAACACGATGGGGGTCGGCGCTCTCTGCTACGTCTCCTTCGCGATGCTGGCGCCGCACGTCACCATGGGTCGCATGCTGATCGACATGTTCGTCGACATCGAACATGCCGAGACCATCGTCGTCTGGGGCGCCAACCCCGCCACCGATTCGCCACCGCTCGACATGCACCGGCTCGAGGCTGCCGCGCGGCGCGGCGCCGAGGTGCTGGTCATCGACCCCCGGCGCACCGAGACCGCGCGCCGCACCGGTGCGGAGTGGATCCCGATCCGGCCCGGCACCGACGGCGCCCTGGCGCTCGGTCTCATCGGCGTCATGCTCGAGGAGGAACTTCACGACGAGGCGTTCGCCGACACCTGGTGCCACGGCTTGGACGCGCTGCGCACCCTCGTCCAGCACTACGGTCCCGACGTCGTCGAGGCGACGACCGGCGTGCCCGCCGCCACCGTGCGCCGCCTGGCGCGTCGACTCTGCGATGCGCACGGCGCCTGCCCGGTCATGTACACCGGGCTCGAGTACTCGAACTCGGGGATCCAGGCGATCCGTGCGGTGCTGACCGCCTTCGCGCTGGCCGGGCAGCTCGACGTGCCGGGCGGCATCGGCCTGGCGATGCCGGGCAGCCACTTCCCGATCAACCGCTCGGGCAACGTGCCGAATCCCGACGTCGAGCGTGCCGTCGCCCGCGACCGCTTCCCGCTCTACAGCGACTATCGCGGCGAGTCGCACGCCTCGGGGCTGGTCGACGCGGTGCTGCGCGGCGACCCGTACCCGATCCGCGCCCTCATCGTGCACGGCGCCTCGATCCTGACTTCGTGGCCGGAGACCCCGGTCTGGC
>JASFRE010000164.1:0-8248 GCA_050115055.1 Candidatus Eiseniibacteriota bacterium
CGCGCACCGCACGATCGCCATCGGCTACATCCGGGGTGACTCGAGCCGGTGTCGCGTCCTCACCCCGGCCGGTCGCTGGGTCGAGCTCCAGGCGGATCCGCGACTCCGGTGGCCGGAGAGGGGCGGCGGCCGCAGCGCGTTGAGCGCCTACAGCGCCCGGGTCATCGTGGAGCTCGATGGGCGTCCGCACCTGATCGCCTTCGTGAGTACCGACTACTTCCGGGATGCGCAGTCATCTGGACGGCGTTCGGTGGCCTGCTTCGAGCTCGACTCGGGCCGGCGCCGGTGGCTTGCCGACCTCGGGCCCAACCCCATCCACTACCTGGTCTGCGACCTCGACGGCGACGGACGCGATGAGATCGTCGTCGGCACCCATGCGCCGAACAACCAGGTCAGCGCTGGCGGTACCAGCGACAGCACGTGCTCGGTCCTGGCGTTCGGCCTCGACGGCACCGAGCGCTGGCGCACCCGCGTCGGTGGGGCGTACTGCGAGGCGGGGGTCCACGTCGGAGTGCTCGAGCCGGGCGGGCGACCGCAGCTCCTGGTCAACCTCCGCTGCCGGGAGTCGGCCGATGGCACCATCGACATCCTGGATCCGCCATCCGGCCAGATCACCGGTCATGCTCCCTGGCAGGCATCGGTCTGGGAGCTCGTCCGGGCAGAATCCCTCGAAGGCGCGGCCACGGAAGCGCGGGTGCTGGCCGTGACGGGAGAGCCGGAGCTGCTGCTGCTGGACTCCGAGCTGGCGCCACGCGCGCGTCGCCCGGTCGCCCCCGGAGCCCAGTGGGCGATGAGCCGCGGCATCATGCGAACCGGCACGCGGCGCGAGCCGCTGCTCCTCCTCATGACCTCGCGCCGACTCCTGGCGGTCGATGGCGCGCTCCGGACCCGATGGGAGATCCCCTTTCGCCAGGGTGCCGGCATGGACGCGTGGGCGGTGGAGACCGCCGGTCAGGCGCCGCGCGTCGCGATCCGCGACGGGTCGCTGATCTCGGTGCGGGAGCCGCGGCGCGCACCGCCGCCCTGGTGGGCGTGGCTCGCCGGAGGCGCCATCCTCCTGATCGATGCCGCCTACTTCGCCTGGCCAGCCGTTCGACGCCGCCGTCGCCAGCGGATCGGGCGCTACCGGCTCGTCGGTCGGCGGCCCCTCGGATCGGGTGGCATGGGCGAGACCTGGCTGGCCCGCCCGCTCAGCGCCGGTCGCTTTGCCGCGCACCCGTACGTCGTCATCAAGTTCCTGAGACCCGAGCTCGCGCACGGGATCAACGACCGGCTGCGTTTCCAGCGGGAAGCGGAGATCGTGGCGCGGCTCGTTCATCCCCACATCGCCCAGGTCCTGCATGCCGATCTCCATGCGGGCCGGCCGTACATCGTCATGCAGTTCATCCCGGGGCTGCAGCTCGCCCACCGCCTGGTCACCGGCTTGTCGATTCGGGAGGTGGGTCGGATCGGCCATCAGATCGCGAGCGCCCTGGAGTTCGCCCATGCCCATGGCGTCGTCCACCGGGATGTCAGTCCGCGCAACATCATGGTCGACGACCTGGTCGACGACGGGCCAAGAGCGACACTGCTCGACTTCGGTCTCGCCAAGCTGCTCCACGGCGACGGTGCGTCGGGACCGAAGCTGAGTCAGACGCAGCAGCTCTTCGGCACTCCCGGCTTCATTCCGCCGGAGCGGCTGGAGCTCGGCATCTCGGACGAGCTCGGCGATGTCTGGTCGCTCGGCGCCGTGCTGTTCGAGTGCCTGTCCGGGGTCCCGGCCTTCGAGCACGCGGTGAGCATCGACCGGCTCCGGACGACGCCGCCATGGGACGCCCTGCCGGAGAGCCTGCCGGCGCGGCTGCGCGTCATGCTGGAACGTTGCCTCGGCGACGAGCGCGCGACTCGGCCGAGCATGCGGCAGGTTCGCGAGGAGCTGGCAGCGGCTGGCGGCAGCGACTGACCGGAATGGTGTGCCGGCCGGTCGTGCGCCGTCGGGTCGCGCGGGTCACGGGACCGCCGCGCGAGTCGCGTGAAAGGTGCGCGGCTCACCGGAGTGGCACGCGCATGCCCACGAGCAGCAGGAAGCCCGAGTTGTGGACGGTGTCGAGCAGTCCAGTCAACGTGTTGTAGCCGCTGGACTCCGAGAGGTCGCGCGAGTAGACGACCCGGACCTCGAGCCGGCGTCCGAGGAGGCCGCTGCCGACCTGCACGGCCGGCGCCCACCGGCCGACCGGCATGGCGGCGCTGCTCGCGGCATCGTGCTCGCGCGAGGTCATCCGGCGTTCCGCCCCGACTCCGAGCACGGCGAACGGCGTCATGGCGCCCACCGGGAACTCACGCCTCACGAGAACCGGGATCGACAGGTAGGACTGCGTCGACCCCGTCTCTCCATAGGACGAGGCCCGGGCGACCCCCTTCTCGACCCAGTGGGCCTCGACCAGCAGCGTGAGGCGCTCCCAGGGGAGGCGCCACTCGGACGAGGCGCCGAGCGCGAACCCCCAGTCGTGCTCGAGCGACCCGCCGCTTGGAGGAAGGGCCGCGTCGAAGTCGCGCGTGAAGTACGAGCCGCCGAACAGCAAGCCGGCCGACGCGAGCGGCGAGGCTCCCGCCGGGGTGGCGCCGGCGAGCGCGATGGCGATGGGAATGGTGGCGATGGTGGCGATCGCCACGATCCGGGGAGTCGGAGACATGATCGCACCTCGGGGCGCGGGATGGCGTCCGCCCGATCAGCGTAGCACCGGCACGCCAGCCGGTCGAGACGCCGCCCGACCCGGCGGCGCGCTCCTTGCTCGCCGCCTGAGCGCGCACCATCACGACCCCCATGGCAGCCCGGGCGACAGGAGTCGCCCACATGCCCGGAGGCCCGCCAAGCCGCCACGCACCGCGCTTCCACACCATCCTCGTCCTGCCGGCCATGCTGCTCCTCGCGTCCCGCGTGACCGCCGACGACGTCGACCAGAACGGCATCGACGATGACGCCGAGCGCGCCCTCGCCGGGCGCTTCTGTCCGGCCGTGCAGCTGCACGCTCCCGAGACCACGACGCATGGCCTCTCGACTCCCGTCTACCCGGTGCCGGTCGAGATCATGGGGCTCGAGGCGTTCGCACCGCCGGGGAACCCGCCGCACCCCGGGCTGACCGCCGATCGCCTGTTCGTCGAGTGGCGGCAGGTACCACTCGGCCATCCCTACGGCGACCACTGGGTCGCCGCCAGCGGCTGGTCGCCGCCGCTTCCCGAAAGCAACCCGGCATGCAACTACGCCGCCCTCGTCGACGACCCGCCGGACTACCGGTATCCCCTGGCGCCGCCCGGCATGCCGCAGGGTCCCTACACGCTGCGCTTCCACTGGGAGTTCGGCAATCCGGCCGTCGGCACACCCGACGCCTGGTACGAGGTCTGGCAGCACGGCAACGACTGGACGCGGCCCGGCGCCGACTACCCGCCGACCGCCTACGTGCACCTCTTCCGCTGTGACGGCCCCGGCTGCGCGCCCGATCCCATCGTCGCGCCGACGGCGCTCGTCATCCAGTACTGGCTCTTCCTGCCGTTCAACGACTGGGTCAACAACCACGAGGGGGACTGGGAGGGCATCAACGTGCTCGTCTCGAGCGACGATCCGGAGATCGCCGCCATCACCGAGATCGAGTACTTCGCGCACAAGACCACCATCGCCCGCGACGCCACCTACTACCCGGCGCTCGCCGACCACGCCGTGATCGTCGACGGCACCCACCCGGTCGTCTTCCTCGGCGGGCACGGCTACAAGGAGGGGTGCATCGGCGGCACCGGGGTCGGCGAGGGGTCGCACGGCTGCTATCCGACCTTCGGACGCTGGCAGGACGCCGGTGAGGGCGATCCGCTCGGCTGCTTCACGCCGGCCGACGACGTCATCGATCACCACGCCGGCCCCTACGTCGACTGGCGCGACCTCGCGATCCACGTCGTCCCCGACCCGGACGCCCCCGGCGTCGACTACGACGCCGAGCCCTGGCGCGCCTGGCTCGCCGCCGACCTGCGCTGGGGCACGCGACGCGTGCCGTCAGTGGGTGGTGAGCTGGTTGCCGATGTCGGCAACCGCGCACCCCACGGCCCCGCCTACAACCCGGAGCGGCGCTGGAACCGCACGGCCCGCGCCTCCGTGGCGCGCCCCTACATCGAGCCCGGCCTGCCGCGCGCCCGCCCCTACCATCCCGCCGATCGCATGGGGTGGGTTCCCTTCGCGCTCTTCCTCGACACGTTCAGCGGCGAGACCGCGGGCGGCGCCCTGCTGGAGCCGACCTGGCAGCCCGGCACGGGCTCCTGGCAGGTACTGGGCGGCCGGCTCTGCGGCACCGGCGACGGCTCGCGCACCACCTCCAATCGCGCCGTCTTCCAGGCCGAGCGCGAGCCCGGCTGGTACGACCTGCCGTTCGTCACGATCAACCCACGCCTCACGCACCTGGCCTGCGACGTGAGCGTCGACGCCCCGCTGCCGGACTCGACGCAGGTCGGCGTCACGGTGCAGGGGGGCGCCAGTGATTCGCAGCAGGTGCGCATCGTCTGGTGGCGCGCGGGCGGCGTCTCCGAGCTCCGTGCCGTCTACACCTGGGACGCCGGCACGACCTATGCGATCTGCGGCAGCGCGGTGGTGCCGGAGCTCGGCCCCGCACCGCGCCGCCTCGAGGTCGTGACGCTCGACCGCGGCGCCAGCGGCGTCGCACTGCACGACGTGCGGGTCGACGGAACGCTCCTCCTCGACAGCGTACCGACCCCGGCGATCGGCGACGACGCGCGGGCGCTGGTCGTCGACGGCATGGCCAGCGCCTGCTTCGATCGGGTCGCGGTGAGCTACGCGCGCGCCGGGGATGCGTATCGCTACCCGCCGTTCGTGACCTGGCTCGAGGCGCCGGCGGCCGGCGACACGATCCTGGCGGCGCCGCGCCTGCTCGCCTGGATCGCGGTCGACGAGAAGCACGACGACGCGATCACTGCCCAGACGCTGGCGCTGTCGACCGACGGCGGGGCCGGCTGGTCGACGATCGCCGCCCTCGACGGTGCGGCGCGCACGCACCTCTGGTCACCACCGGTGACGCCCGCACCGTACGAGGCGCTCCTGAGGCTCGCCGCCACGGACCTGGATGGCGACACGCGCGCCGCCGAGCGTGGCCCGTTCGTGGTGGGCGCCGGGACGAGTGCCATTCACGCCGCCGGGGATGGCCCTGGCAGCGGCCGGCCGGCGACCGGTTGGCAGCCGCCGCACGACCTCACCCTCGAGGTCGACGCCGGCCCGTCGTCGCACTGCGGCGGTGCCGTCACCTGCCGCCTCACGTTGCCGGGGCCGTGCGCGGCGCACCTCCGGATCGTCGCCGTCACCGGTCGCCACGTCCGCACGCTGCTCGATCGCCCCCATCTGTCGCGCGGGGTGCACGGCGTCTGCTGGGATCGCCGCGACCAGGCCGGCGCTCCCGTTGCCGCGGGGGCCTACTTCTGTATCCTGGAGGCTGGCGGCCGGCGGCGTGTGCAGCGCGTGATCGTCCTACACTAGGCGTCGCACGGACCGCCGGGCGGCTCGACAACCCGTTGAACCGCAAGCCGTTCCGACCGACCGAACCTTTCCTGACCGGCGCGCGTCATGCCTGCTGAGGACCGGAGGCGGCGGCGCCAGCGCGCCGCGCACCCCGGGCCCGGCGGACCGGCCGGTCCCCGTCGGACAGACGACGCGACACGAGGACAGGGCGCCCATGGATCTCGCAACCCTGGTGACTCGCTGCCAGGCAGGTGACGAGCTTGCCTGGGAATCGCTGGTCAGGCGATTCCAGGCGCGGATCCATGGGCTGGCATTCCACTACGTGGGCAATGCCGAGGATGCGCGCGACCTGGCGCAGGACATCTTCATCAAGCTCTACGAGCACCTGCCCGCGTGTCATCCGGTCGAGCGCTTCGTACCGTGGATGCTGCGCATCGCCCGCAACGCCTGCATCGATCGGCTGCGACGTCGCAAGGCGCGGCCGCCGGCGCAGGACGTGCCGGTCGAGACGCTCGGCAGCCTGGCCGTACCAGGGACCGGCGCCGAGCAGCAGTGGACGCAGCGCGAGCGCGAGCGGCTGATCCATCGCGCGCTCCAGTCGCTGAGCGAGATCAATCGCGAGATGATCATCTTGAAGGAGATGCAGGGGATGCAGCTCGAGGAGATCGCCGGGATGCTCGAGTTGCCGCTCGGCACGATCAAGTCGCGTTCGAGCCGCGCGCGGGTCGAGCTCGCCAAGCAGGTGATGGCGCTCGTCGAGGCGGACGGGCAGGGTGTCGGTGACGGGTCCCGGAGCGACATGGCACGCCGGGACGACTGAGGACGCACGAGGTCGACGACCGTGGAACACGACGAGCACGACAGCACACGGCGCCCCGGACGCATGCCCGCGTCCCATCCGCCGCCCTCGCCGGCGGAGCGGGAGGCGTTCGTGCAGTCGGTGCTCGCCCGCACCTCGGGACGGGCCTGCGACCGGGCCGAGGGGCATCTCGGTGACTACGTCGATGGCCATCTCGACCATGATGACGCCGGCCTGGTGGCGGAGCACCTCGAGCACTGCATGCCGTGCCGGGCGGTGGCGCGCACGATCGCCGAGATGCGCGCGCCGCTCCGCCGCATGGCAGCGATCGACCCCGGTCCCGACTTCACGGCGGCGGTGGTGCAGGCCACCACCGGCGCGGGTGCCCGGGAACGCGCGCTGGCGCCACTCCGGACGCGCCCGCGAGCCCTGGCGCTGGCCCCGGTCGCCCTGTGGACGCGCTGGTGCGCGATCTGGCAGGCGCTCGTCGCGCGCCCGCGTTTCGCCCTGGAGGCGGCGTACGTCGGGACGGTGCTCCTGGTGCTGCTGGTGGGCATGCCGCGGTCACCGCTCCGCGGTCTGCCGGCGCGCGCCATGGAGCTCGCCGAGCTCAACCCGGTGCGCGCCGTCACCGAGCTCGTGTCCGGCCTGCGCGGCACGACCGGCGGCGACGACGCCACACGTCTCGACAGCGTCGCGGCGTGGCCACGCCGCCAGGCACGCGACATCGGCACTCGATGGCGCCGCGTGCAGGCCGCGGCCGAGCGCCTCGAGGCGCATGGCGGACAGGTCGTGCGGGGCCTGCGCCAGCGCAGCACGCCGCAGGTCGGTCACGGTCTGCGTGCCATCGCCGACGATCTGACGCTGCTCTGGAACGGCGCGCGCGGCAGCGGCCCGACCGACCAGGCGCAGCCCGGGGAGCCCGACGCCGGCGACGCGACCACGGGTCGCGGACAGGACCACGACGACGCACCGGGACACGATCCCCGCGTGCAGCACGAGGACGATTCCCCCGGCAGCCGATCGGCGGCACCGCCGGTGACACGAGAGGACAAGGAGAGCAGGCCATGAGCACCCCGACCCACGAGACGCCGCCATCGCAGCCGACGTCGCAGAGCGTACCGCCGACGCCGCCCGAGGGCGCGCCACCGATGACGCCGTCGGTCCAGCCGCAGCCGCAAGCGCCGGCGCCGCAACAGCCGCAAGCGCCGCCGCAGCAGCCCGCCCCGCCGGCGCCGCCGCCGGCGCCGCCGCAGCCGCAGTCGCAAGTGCCGCCGCAGCCGCAGCCGCAAGTGCCGCCGCAGCCGCAGCCGCAAGTGCCGCCGCAGCCGCAGTCGCAAGCGCACTCCGCACCGGCGGCGTCGCGCGCACCGCGGCAGCGCGACCCGCGCGCCCGCTCGGCGGTCCTCGCCGGCTTCCTGTCCCTGTTCCCGGGGCTCGGCCACGTCTACCTCGGCTACTACCGGCGTGCCTTCCTGCACGTGCTGGTCTTCGTGCTGACCATCGGGATCCTGGACTCGCAAGGCTTCACGGATCTGCACGCCATCTTCGGGCCATTCCTCGGCTTCTTCTACCTCTACACCCTGATCGACGCCGTGCGACGCGCCCGCGCCTACAACCTCTACCTCGAGGGCCTCGAGTCGGTCACGCCACCCGACGACATCGGACTCGGGGATTTCCAGGAGGTGCGCGGGTCGATCTACGGCGGCGTGGCGGTGGTCGCGATCGGGTTCCTGCTGCTGCTCAACACGCGCTTCGACGTCTCGTTCGACTGGCTCCAGGACTGGTGGCCGCTCCTGCTGATCGGCTTCGGCGCCTACCTGCTCCGCAAGGGGCTGCGCGAGCGCCAGCAACGCCAGGGGGTCGGCGACGGGCGACGGTGAGCGCGTCGCCCCCGAACCACACCGCGCCGGGCTGACGGTCGCCACGCCCGGTCGCCACGCCCGGTCGCCGCGCCCGAT
>JASFRE010000165.1:0-8237 GCA_050115055.1 Candidatus Eiseniibacteriota bacterium
CGGGGTGCTCCGGGACGCGCCTGCGGGCGTGACATCCGCAGCAGGCGCCGTCCCGACACGTCGGCTCCCCTCGCTGCCGGCGTCGCCACCCACGAGCGTGTCGACGACTCGGTCCCCGACGACCACTGTCCGCGGGACGACCTCGATCAGCGTCTCGCCATCGGCAGCGCGGACATGGCGGACGGTGGGGCTGGCGGGCGCCGCCGGCGTCACGTAGACACAGGGCGCGGCGATCAGCAGGATCGCAAGGAGAAGGAGCATGAGGTGGCGATCATCGCAGCGCATGGCCAATCCCTCCATGATCACGGTGCCGGAGGCGCGGCGTGCGTCACCGGAGTGGGGGTTCGATTCGATGCGACTCGCCAGTCGATTGTATCACGCGTGATGCGGCGGTCGTCCGCGACGCCGTACGCGGCCATGTGGCCGGCGGATCGCGCATCGATCGATGGCCCGCGGCGCCTGGCGCCCGTCCTGAAGCCGCCAACCCGACCGCGCGACCCTAGCGCTGTCCTCGCGGCCTGCGGACGGTGCGGTGCTCGTTCGCGGTGCGCTTCCGGCCGCGCGACGTCGCTGCGGACGGCCTGGTCTTCGTCCCCTGCGCCGATGCCGTACGGCTGCGCCTCGCCGGTCCCCGCTTCGCCAGGAGTTCGCTGGCACGGGCCGGGTTTGCGACCCTGAGGTAGAGCGTCGCCATGCGACCGGCAGCGGCTGCGCTGCCGTAGGCGTAGTCGATGTTGATGCGGTGCTCCGAAAGGCGTCGTGCGAGGCGCGCCAGGCCGGCCGGCCGGTTCGGCAGCCGCACCGCCACGATCTCGGTGCGGGTCACCACGAACCCGGCCTCGGTGAGCAGCGTCGCGGCGTGATCGGCGTCACTGGTGACCAGACGGATGATGCCGTGCTCGAGCTCCCCGTAGGCGGACAGCCCCTCGATGTTGATGCGTTGCGCGCCGAGCAGGTCGCAGATGCGCTCGAGCACGCCGGGGCGGTTGGCGATGACGACCGAGAGCTGGGTCTTCAACTTGATCATCGAGATCTCCTGGCTGACGTGGCACGACCGGATGACGGCGACGCGCGTCGCGTGCCGGGTCACTGATGGTCGCGCGGATCCACGAGCTGGTACCAGTGACCGTCCGGATCGGCGAACGACAGGCAGCGGTCATCCCCGTCGACCGGCCGGAGGGCGACCCCGCGCGCCCGCAAGGCCGCCGCCGTCGCCGGCAGGTCATCGACGTAGACCACGAGCCCCAGCGCTGACGCATCGTAGCTCGCCGCTCCGTCGGGCGGCACACCGGGACGCAGGAGGATCTCGATGGACCCGGCATCCAGCCAGATGAAACGCCCCTCCTGGTCGGCGACGACGCGCAGACCGAGCGCCTCCTCGTAGAACCGGCGGGCGCGCTCCGGGTCGGCGACGCGGAGCTCGATGTGTCCCAGCTTCATGTGCGGCCTCGCAACGTCGGCGTGGTCGAGAGTGTCAGCGGCGCCTGGCGACATGGCGCCTCGATGGACTCGTGTCGGACCGACCACCCGGTGGCCCCGTGTCGGGCCGACGACCCGGTGGACTCAGCCCGGAGTCCGATCCTGGAGACTCCCCGGGAAGTCTAGCACCTCCCCCCGTGAGGAGCCGGTGCTGGCAGGCCGAGCGTGACTTGGATCTGCAGCGTGCCGGATCGCCGCCATCGCTGGCGCGTCGTCCCGACGGTCCGAGCATCACCGTAGCCGGGTCGGACACTGCCTGGTCGATGGCCGCCAGGCGCAGGGGCGGCGCCGTGCTCTGGCAAGCACCTTGGTTGTGGTCGGGGGTCGATCGGCGGGACCGCCGGAGGCGGCGATCGGCGCAGGGCGCGATCGGCGCGGGGCGCTGCGCGGCGTCCGTGGGGGGGCGGTACAAACAGCTGTGGGCGGCGTCCAGGACGCCGCCCACAACCAAGGCCTAGTCTCTCAAGAGCAGGCGAGATCTCCTAGTCGTGGTACCCGACCTTGATCGATCCCCAGGTCGCGGCCTCGACCGGCGTCGAGCCGGCGTAGTCGTAGTGCACCGTGCCGTTCCAGGCGCGACCCTCGAACACGCTCGACGGCGGGAACGGAGGACCGAACCCGTTCCAGGTGGTGACGGTCATGTCGGCGTTCGAGTACGTCGTGCCCTGAGGTATGTTGGTGTAGTTGAAGCCACCCACGCCCGTGACGCACTCGTTGCAGATGATGATGACACCGATCGTCGTGCCGGCGCTGATCGACAGACCGCCGACGTCGACGTGAGTCGGCAGGTCGACGCCCGCGCCAGTCACGTTGTCGGAGCCGAGGAGCATCCAGCCGGCCGGATTGCTCTCGTTGCCCAGCGCCGTGCCGACGCGCCACCAGACATCGATGTTCGCGGGGCCGGTCGTGGGGTCGAGATTGATGTCCCAACCGACGACGGTGACGTCGGTCGTCGTGATGATGTCGAACGAGTTGCCTGCGAAGTTGTTGTTCGAGGCGAAGAGCGTGGTGAGCGACGCGTCTCCGGTCGCATTGGAGATCGGACCGCCGGTGATGCCCGGAATCGGCTCGACACCGCTATCGGTGGCGAACGCCGAGCATGCCAGAGCCAGCATCGCTGCAGTCAGTAGAAGAGACTTCATCTTGGGTCCTCCTAAGTGGTACACCATGGTGCAGGTGGTCGTCAGGATCCTCTCCCGCGCATCGAGCCAGCTGTGACATGTCCACCACTGGTCATCGAGACGACGCTCGAGGGGGTCGAACAGCATCCTCCGGGAGCACTCAGGCAGAGCGAGGGCACCCAGCGACCATGGGCACAGTGTAGCACGTCTCGACGATCGTCGAAACGCCAAGACCAGCGGGAAGTTGCCTGGCCCCCGGGGCTCGCGCCGCGGCGCCCGCCCCCGCTCGTGCCCCGAACTCACGGGGCTGGCCCCCGGCCCCTGATCATCCCCAAGCGCTTGACTGGCATGGACATGGCACGCGGTCGGGGATGCTGCTGCCCGAGCGCCGAGACGATGTCGGTCCAGGGTACCCGGAATGGCGGCGTCACCCACCGCCGTATCCCACCTGACATTCCGGTCCGCACACCGACCGCGCATCGCGCACCCACCGCGCATCCACGTCCCAGGCGGCGCGGGCAGAGGAGCGGTCACGTCGACCGGAGTCCCCACTGCCCCACCACACGGGTCCCGGACAGTGGATCCGAACTCGCCGGTCCGCGTCGAGCCCTGGCCGATCGTCAGCGCCCGCCCGGTCGTGATCGGTCGCCCGCCGCGCGCAGTGCCTGCTCGGCCGCCGCGGCGCCGCGCGCGGCCGCCTCGTGGCCGGGCTCCTGGCGCAGCACGAACCGGTAGTGAGTCAACGCCTCCGCAGGTCGGCCGGTTGCACGGAGCAGATCGGCGAGGACCACCCGCACCCGCAGGTCGGTCGGTCTGAGCGCCAGCACCTGACGCATGAGCTCGATCGCCCGGTCCGCACGGCCCTGCTCGTTGGCGACGAAGCCCAGGTTGCGGAGGGCGTCGACATAGTCGTCCTTGAGCTCCAGCGCCCGCTCCAGGGCTCCGGCCGCCGCGTCGAGCTTCCCCTGCCGCCAGAGCAGGACGCCCAGGTTGTTGTACGGCTCTGCATAATCGGGGCGCTGCCGGATCGCCGTCTCGAGCTGCTCACGGGCCGCCGCCGTCTCGCCGGTCTGCATCAGGACCATGCCGAGGTTGTTGTGCGCGTACGCATTCGACTCCCGGATCGCCAGCGACCGCTCGAGGAGACGCCGCGCCTCCCGGTAGAACGCCCGCGCCCGCTGCGCATCGCCGCGCGCCTCGAGCAGCATCGCCTGATCGAGGCGCGTGCCACCCAGGTTGACCGCCGCCAGCCAGGAGTCGGGATTCTTCGCCAGCGTGTCCGACCACAGGGTCTGCGTGTTGTCGTAGATCCGGGTCTGCGCTCGCGTGAGGAGACCGAGTGTCGCACAGAGGACGACGGCGGCCGCGGCGAGCAGCCGGCGCCGGACGCCCTCGCGGCGTGCGCAGATCCGTGCGAGGGCGACCTCGCCGCCGCGCCGCAGCAGCGCCGCGCCGAGCACCATCAGACCGATCGAGGCGAGATACTGGAAGTGGTCGGCGACGAAGGAGTAGAGCATGGGATAGACGTCGAAGAAGCCGAGCGCTGGCACCAGCGTGCCGCCGAAGAACAGCACCGCCACCAGGGGACCGCGTCCGAGGCGCCGCCGCAGCACGACCAGCGCCATCACCACCGCGAGCGCCGATGCCGGATAGAGCCACTGCCACCAGACGCCGGCATCGATCGCCCAGCGCCGGTAGTTGAAGCTCAGCGCGACCGGCCACACCAGCTTACCGGCGTAGAACCAGAGGGCGCGTCCGGCGATCAGGATCCGCTCGGCGACACCGAGGTCCCAGTCCGCCCCGGCGGCGCCGACGTGCCGCTGCTCGAGCGTCGCCGTCACCGCCGCCAGCGCCAGCCCGAGTGCGAAGAACGGCACGGTCGGCCAGACATCGCCGCGCACGAGGCGCCCGCGTTGCCACCAGACGACGAGGAGCATCGCCGCCGGCAACGAGCAGGTCACGGTCTTCGAAAGGAGCGCCGCGACGAACGCCGCCAGTGCCAGCCAGTAGAAGATCGGTGCGCCGACCCGCGGCCCGTGCCCGGTGGCGACCCCGTGCCCGTCGCGGTCGTCGCCGCGAGACCGGTCCACGAGGTCGGCGCGTCCCGGCGGGCGCCAGCGCAGCCAGGCGTGGAAGGCCAGCAGGTAGAAGACGCCGGAGAGCACGTTCTTGCGTTCCGTGATCCAGACCACCGACTCGACCTGGACTGGATGCAGGGCGAAGAGCGCCGCCGCCAGGAACGCCACCCGCGGTTCGAGGCGGCGCAGCAGGAGAAACAGGAGCACCGCCACGACCGCGTGCAGCAGGACGTTGGTGGCGTGGTAACCGGCCGGATCGAGCCCGAACAGCCGCCGCTCGATCCAGAACGTGGTGTGCACCAGGGGGTAGTACTGCGGGATGGACGTCGGCTCGAACCAGATGCGCCGCAGCCCGTCGAGGTCGCGCAGCGTCTCGTTGCGCACCACGTAGTCGTCATCGTCCCAGATGAAGCCGGCCTCGAGGGCCGGCAGATAGCTGACGATGACGACGGCGACGAGGACGGCGGCGGCGATCCAGACCCGCCGAGCCTGCCGGTCCGCCACCCGGCTCCGGTCACGCGCCTCGTGCCGTCCGTCGCCGCGAGTCTTGCTGCGCGCCTGCATGCCGCCGCTGCCTCCTCGAGACATCCGGCCACCGGGCTCTCGGGTCCTCCGGCACCCGCGCGACCACGACGTCCGAGGAACCCTAGCCGGCTGACCGGGCGCCGTCCAGGAGCCGTCGCGATGCGGGCGGACCGGCCGGAGCCTCCTCATCCACCCCGCGTGTGCATCTCCAGGTGGGGATCGCTCAACAGCAGACCGCGATCGACGACGGTGCTCCGTCCCCGCTCACGCGCCGCGAGACGCAGCTCGGCGCCCCGCTCCTCGCGCGCCTGCCACGCCGACTCGATCATGCCGGCGATCTCCCGGTCGGTGGCGCCCCCCCGCAACGGCGTGCGCAGATCGGTGCCGCGCGCCGCATGCAGACAGAGGTACCAGACGCCGTCGGCGGTCAGCCGGCTCCGCTCGCAGCTCCGGCAGAAGGGGGCGGTCGTCGAGCCGATGACCCCGAAGGTGGTGCCGTCCGGCAGCCGGAAGCGCTCGGCCGGCGTCGCCGCGCGCGCGCCGGCCGGCCCGGCGATCTCGACCGCTCTGAAGTGGCGTGCGAGGCGCTCGAGCATCGCGTCGCGACTCACGACGTGCTCGGGGCGCCAGCCCGTCGCGCCCCCGACATCCATGTACTCGATGAAGCGGACCTCGGCGCCGATCGACCGGCCGAACGCGATCATCGCCGGCAGCTCGTCGTCGTTGACCCCCCGGAGGACGACCGTGTCGATCTTGAGGCGGTCGAAACCGGCACACCGCGCCGCGTCGATGCCGCGCATCACCGCATCGAGCCCATCGTGGCCGGCGAGGCGCCGGAAACGCGCCGGCACCAGCGTGTCGAGGCTGACCGTCAGTCGGTGGAGCCCGGCCTCGCGGAGCGACGCGGCATGCCGCTCCAGCAGCACGCCGTTGGTGGTCATCGCCAGGTCGGCGATCCCGGACTCGCCGGCGAGCATGCCGACGAGCCGCGGCAGATCGTGGCGGAGCAGCGGCTCGCCGCCCGTCAGGCGCAGCTGCCCCATCCCGAGCCCGGCGAAGATCCGCGCGAGATGCGTGATCTCCTCGAAGCTCAGGAGATCGTGGCGCGGCAGCCAGACGTAGGCCTGCTCCGGCATGCAGTAGACACAGCGCTGGTTGCACCGGTCGGTGACCGAGATCCGCAGCGCCCGGAGCGGGCGCGCCAGGCGGTCATGGAGCGCCGGTCGAGCCGGAGGCGGGTGACTCATCGCCGCGATTCTAGCACGGCCTCGGTCGTCGGCGATGTCGCCGACCGTGCCACCGCCGCCACCGCCGCCGCCACGCGCGGCGCGACGGTCCGGTCGAGCGGATCCGGCAAGATCTGCTCGGGTTGCGGCGACTCGACGCAACCGGCCAGCGCCCGCGCCGCGGCGATCTTCATCTCCTCGTTGATCCGCGTGGCGCCCGCATCGAGCGCGCCCCTGAAGATGCCGGGGAACGCCAGCACGTTGTTCACCTGGTTGGGGAAATCGCTGCGTCCGGTGCCGACGATCGCCGCCCCCGCCTTGCGCGCGACGTCCGGCATGATCTCGGGGATCGGATTGGCCATGGCCAGGATGACCGGATGGTCGGCCATGCGGCGCACGGCATCCGCGTCGAGCAGGTTTCCCTTGCTCACGCCGATGAAGACGTCGGCCCCCTCCAGCACCTCGAGCAGCTTGCCCCGGCGGTCGTGCCGGTTCGTGTAGGCCAGGAGCTCCTGCTTGTAATCGGCGAGTCCGGGGACCTCCCGGTGGATGGCCCCCTTCGAGTCGCAGACGACGACGTCGTCGACCGGCACGCAGGCGCTCGGATCGTGGCCGACGCAGCGCAGCAGGCGGGCGATCGCGGTGCCCGCCGCTCCGGCGCCGTTGATCACCACCTTCATGGTGGCGATGTCGCGCCCCAGCACGCGACAGGCGTTCAGGAGCGCCGCCAGGAGCACGATCGCCGTGCCGTGCTGGTCGTCGTGGAAGACCGGGATGCCGATGTCCTGCAATCGCTGCTCGATCTCGAAGCAGCGGGGTGCAGCGATGTCTTCGAGATTCACGCCACCGAAGACCGGCTCGATCCGCCGCACGGTCTCGACGATCTCGTCCGGATTCTGCGTGGCGATGCACAGGGGCCAGGCATCGATGCCAGCGAACTCCTTGAAGAGGAGCGCCTTTCCCTCCATGACCGGGATCGCCGCGAGGGCGCCGATGTTGCCCAGCCCCAGCACCGCCGAGCCGTCGCTGACGATGGCCACCGTGTTGCCCTTGATGGTCAGCGTGCGCGCGAGCTCGGGGCGGAGCGCGATCGCCTCGCAGGGTCGCGCCACACCGGGCGTGTAGGCGACCGACAGGTCGCCGCGATTGTGCAGTGGCACCCGTGACTGGACGCCGATCTTGCCGCGTAGCTGCTCGTGGAGAACGAGGCTCCGTTCGAAGTGATCCAGCATGGTACTAGGCCTCGGGTTCTCGTCACGACGCGGTCGCCGGGCGTCCTGACGATGCCGGGTCACTGGCCCGGGGTCATGGTGCGAAGGAGCGACCTGCTTGCACGCGGGGGGCAGCCAAGGATGACGCGGGTCAGACGCGCGGCGCGGAGCGGGCGCGCGCATGACGGAGGCTGTCAATCTACCACGCCGGGGCGCGCCTGCCCAACGCGGAGGCGGAGCCCGGCCACGGGAGCGGCGTGCGAAGCCGGACACCCGCCCCGAGCGCGCGCGTCGATGGCCCAGGTCGATCCGGGTCGGCGAGCGCGGCGGGCATCCCGGCCTCCGGGCATCGTCCATGAATGTATGCCAGCATACTAATTTCTGGACGGCCGTTCGTCGCGCCCGCCGCATTCGGCCCTGGCACGGCGTCCGCCCGATGGTGTAAGCTCGCGTGCGGTCGTATTCAGGCCTCCCGTCCGGCAGATACGCCCCCTGCCCGATCGACGACGCGTCGCATCGTTCCTCGCATTGACACGGCACTGCGCGACCCCTCTGCCACCGTCGATGCGCCCGGCCGGCCTCGCCGGCTTTCTTGAG
>JASFRE010000166.1:0-8200 GCA_050115055.1 Candidatus Eiseniibacteriota bacterium
GCCACCCGCACGAACACGAACAGGTAGGGGTTGCGCTCGCGCAGTGCCCGGATGAGGGCCGGCGTCTCGTCGTCCGCCGAGAGCTCGATGACCCCGCCGCGCCCGGCCAGCGTCGCCAGCTGCCGCTCGCCGATCCGTCGCCCACCGAGGTCCAGCACGACGTTTCCCGGCGGCAGCGTCACGTCGCCGAACCAGGCGAGATCGACGATCGCCAGCGTCCCCAGCCGGCCGGCCGCCTCGCAGATCGAGCCGATGACGGCGTCGCTCCGCGGCATGAACGGCATGCGGTCGAAGAGGATCGGCAGCTTGATCTCGATGGTCGGCGGGATGGCGGTGATCGGGTTGCCATCGTCGTCGAAGCTGAGGTCGAGCACGTCGGTCGGATGACGGCCGAGGTCGACGTGGGTCGTGATCGTCTCGCGACCGTGGATGCCGTCGCGAGTCGGTCGTACGATCTCGGACATGTCCGTCCAGATGCCGTCGAAGCCGTTGCCGGCGAAGGCACCGCCGTAGCCACTGCCGAGGACCGGCAGGGTCCCGGTCGCGGCCTGCACGGCGACGGAGTCGATGGACTCGGCGCGCCAGAGTGCATCCCCGATCTCCGCGAAGGCCGGGTTCAGGTCCATCGACAGGACGCCGGCCGTGCAGTCCTGGACGCAGGCGAAGCAGTTCATGCAGCGGTCGTAGTCGGGCTCGGCCATGCGCCGGATGTCGTCGGGCTGCCGGAAGTGCACGCCATAGACGCAGAGCTGGATGCACTTGCCGCAGTTGATGCAGTCCGGGCCGCGCTGAATCCGGTACCGGCCGGTGCGCGGAAAGCGGCCAGGCGCGGGCTCGGTGGTGATCGTGTCGCGACTCGACATCGTGCGTCGTCCTCCGCGGCGTCCGTCGTCGTCAGGCCGCCCGGTAGGGGGCCGAGTCGATCAGCTCCAGGTAGTCGGGGTGCTCGCCCAGGCCCTCGACGAAGGTGCGGATCGCCTCCTCCGGGCGTCCGAAGCGCGGCTCGAGCGCCGACTCGATGGCGTCGTAGGTGGCGACCAGCTTGAGCTCCGCCTGGCAGACGCGCTCGCACTCGCCGCAGCGCGTGCAGATCCAGCTGAGGTCGGCCTCGTCCTGCGCGACCGCACCGCCCTGCTCGAGCCGCGCCCCGAGGCGCAGCTTGAGGCGCGCGGTCGTGCGCTCGTCCTTGGTGACCTGATAGGCCGGGCAGACGGCGACGCAGTTGCCGCAGCTCGTGCACTGCGTGTCGATCCGGGTCAGGGGCGGCTCCGGCGGGGTGCCCGGCTCGAGCCGCGGGGGACGTCGCCGCGGGATCAGGAGCCCGCGCCCGCGGCTGGTGCGAAGCAGGACGTCGGTCAGCCAGGCGAAGATCGGCGGCCGGAAGAGCCAGCCGGTGGCGTTCGCGAAGCGTGTCCGCAGGTGCCAGAACTTGCCCGGGTTGAGCTCCCAGTGCGGGTCGACGAGCCGCTTCCAGCGCGCCAGGCGCTCGAGGTGGTCCGGGGCGTGCCGGTTCCTCAGGAACGGCGTGTTCCAGATGCCGATCCCGTACGGCCGACCGCCCAGACGGATGCCGAGCCGCGTGAGCAGCGGCACCAGCGTCAGGTGCTGCATGTAGAGCCACGGGCGCCGCCGGTCGGAGTGGAACATCGGGATCAGCAGCAGCTCCAGGCCACCGTCGTCACGCCTCGCGCAGTGCGACTCGACGAGGACGTCGAGATGGAAGTCACGGCCGAGCTGCTTGACGGCGTCGATATAGTCGAGGGCGCGCGCCGGCTCGATGAGGAGCTCGCCGGCCAGCAGCGACGGACCGACGACCTGGATCTTGAGCGGGTTGAAGCGGTCGTGCCAGAGGTGACGGGCGATGTGCGCGGGAGCCGAGTGCATGCCCGGACCGAGCTCGGCATCCAGAAACTCCCGGAAGCGCCGCTCGCCGTCCTCACCGTCGACCTGGACGAGCAGCGCATCGCGCTCCTCGACCTGAAGGAGCCGCGCGCCGTGCGCCCCGCGCAGCTCGCGGTGCAGCTCGTTCATGCAGTGCATCAGGTCGCGGTCCATGAACTTGACCATCGTGATCGAGCAGTCGTCGGCGACGGCGGCCAGCCGATCGAGCAGCGCCATCAGGCCGTGACGGTCGTCGGCCTGGACGAGGTGCGGGAAGACCGCCGTCTGGCGTGGCTCGAGGGCGAGCGCCACGCGGGTCACCAGACCCACCTGACCCTCGGAGCCGAAGACCAGCGGGAAGCGCTCGTCGTCCGGCGCCAGGCGCAGGATCTGGCCGGCCGGCGTCACCAGCTCGAGCCAGCGCACCGAGCGCGCGACGTGCCCGTGGCGGAAGGCGGTCAGCCCGAGACCGCCGGTGGCGATCCAGCCGCCGACGGTCGAGAAGCGGCTCGAGGGGTAGGCGCGCAGCTGGAGCCCGTGGCGCTCGACCCGCTCGGCGACGTGTCCCCACTTGGCGCCGCCCTCGACGACCACGGTGCGGGTCGCCGGGTCGGGGTCGCCGATCGCGTCGAGCGGCGACAGGTCGATGACGATGCCGCCGCGCGTCGGCACGGCCCCGCCGAGCCCCCAGGAGCTGACGCCGCGCGGATAGACCGGCTGGCCGAGCTGGCGCGCGGCGGCGAGGGTCGCCACCACGTCGTCGGTGGTCGCCGGCTGCACCACCAGGTCGGGCACGGTGCGGAAGAGGAGCCGGGCGAGAGCCTCGGGGACGGCGCCGAGATCCCGGGCGTACTGCCGGCGGAGCGACAGGTCGGCGACGACCCCCGACGCGGGTGACAGGCGGCGCCGCAGCTCGGCGGCCAGAACCTGCCCCCGGGAGCCGTGACCGGGGGCGCGGCCAGGGTCCCCGGCGCCCGCTGTCGCCGCCGGCGGCCCGCCAGCCGGGCGCAGGCGCGCCACGAGTTCGCCCAGCCGCAGCCGGATCCGGGCGGGGAATGCCAGCAAGAAGCCTCCTGGGAACGACGCGGTGCCGGCTGGAAGGGTCGGGGGGGCGAGTGCCGACTCGCCGTGCGATTCGGTCGACACCTGATGATCGGCCGCCCGGTCGCCGACCGTTACGCGGTGCGGGTGCGCGGCGGCGGGTGGCGACGCCCCCGCCCGTCGGGGCGCCGCGCCCGCCGCGGTGCCGCCGGGTTCCCCGCCTGGACAGCTTAACGCGCAATGATATAATCGCTTAAGGACCGGCGGCGGCGCCCGGCCGGCGGTTGTCGCGTGTGCGGCGATTCGCTAGACTTCCCGGATTCCCGGCTCTTCTTCGCCAACGCTTCGATCTGCAGATCGCGTATCCGCATGGAGTTCTCCGTATGAAGCGTGTCGACGACCAGACGCTAGTCGAGCGCACGGTCGAGGGTGATGTCCCGTCCTTCGAGGAACTGGTCTCACGGTACGAGAACAAGGTCTACCGGCTCGCCATCAAGCTGACCCGGAACGAGACGCTCGCCGAGGAAGTGATGCAGGAGGTCTTCCTCCGGGTCTATGAGAAGCTCCATACCTTCCGCGGGGAGTCGGCCTTCTCGAGCTGGCTCTACCGCATCGCCGCCAACGTGTGCTTCGCCAAGCTCAAGTCGGAGCGCAAGCACGAGCACTCCGACCTGGACGACGAGCTGGCGCAGGTCGAGTCCGGCGGCACGATCGGCGACCCGTGGATGGAGACCCCGGATCGGGCCGTGCTGAGCGACGAGGCCATGCGGCTGATCAATGCGGCGATCGAGCGGCTGCCGGAGGACTTCCGCGTGGTGCTGATCCTGCGGGACGTCGAGAACCTGAGCAACGAGGAGGTGGCGCGCATCCTCGACCTGTCGGTGCCGGCCGTGAAGTCGCGGCTTCACCGGGCACGGCTGGCGATGCGCAAGCGTCTGGCGGGGTACTTCGGCCGCCAGGCTCCGGCCAGCTAGGGCCGGCCGGAGGGCCGCGGGCGGCGTTCCGGGGCGGATTTTTGGTGAATCGCCCCGTGAACTGGGCCGATCGGAATGGGCGAAAGGAATGTCAACCTCCGCAATGGAACTGAACTGCCACGAAATCGTCGAGTTGCTGTCGGACTACATCGACGGTGACATGGATGCCGAGACGCGTGTCCACATGGAGCAGCATCTCGAGGATTGCATCCCCTGCCACAAGTTCCTCGACGATCTCAGGCAGTCGATCGACATGGTCCGGCAGCTGCGGTGCGAGGAGCTCCCCACGGAGGTCCGCCAGCGCCTGCATACCTTCCTGACCACGCAGATCTCGAAGCGCGGCTAGCCGCGCCTGCCGCAGTTCCCGGGGCCGGCCGGTCCGCGTTGCCGCGGATCCGTTACCGCCAGCCCGGTTCCCGGCGACATCCCCGCCCACCGGTCTCCCCGCCGACCCGCAGGATCCGCAACCATCCGGGATCGTCCATCCGTCCGCCGGTCACCGCTTGACACGGCGCGGTGCGGTAGGCGCGCGTCCGGTCCTCACCGGCGTCTGGCGACCGGTTGCCGGACCACGCACCCCTGGTCACGTCCGGGTACGGAGGAGTCACGTGGAGCTGATCGCTGTCCTGACGACGTTCGAGAGCGAGCCCGACGCGGCCCGTGTGCTACGCGCCCTCGTCGAGCGGCGACTCATCGCGTGTGGCAACATCCTGCCGGGCGCGCGCAGCATCTTCCGCTGGCAGGGGGAGGTCGAGGACGCGTCCGAGGTGGTGTGCATCCTGAAGACGCGTCGCGAGCGGTTGACGGAGCTGGTCGAGGTGCTCGGCGAGCTCCACCCGTACGACGTGCCCGAGATCGTCGCGCTCCCGGTGCTCGGGGGCGGGGAGCCCTACCTGGACTGGGTGCGTTCGGAGACCCGCATGGCGGCGGGCGACCCCTGAGCGGGGCCCGCCTGCCTCGATGCCGCCGGGCTCACCGACCGTTGCGGCGGTGGTGCTTGCCCTTGCCGTTCTGCCGTTTCCGGCGCTGCTTCTCCTTCTCCTGGCGCTCGAGCATGACGTCGGTCCGCGTCAGGCGCATCCAGGTTTCGAGGTCGGCGGCGTTGCGCAGCAGGACCTTCTCGGCCGGCTCGCCGGTGTTCGGCTCGCAGGTGTCGTTGGGGAAGTTGCGACAGATCTCCGGACGCGTATCATAGACATTGCACCTGCCATCGGGCAGCAGGTTCTCGCAGGTCGTGTGAATGAGGACGTTCCAGGTGTCCTCATGGTCGACGTAGACCTCGATACCCGGGTGATACAGGTACCAGCGGATGTTGTCGAACTCCTCGCGCGTCTCCGGTTCGTCGATCTCGATGGCGACGTAGTGGCAGCACTGCGTGCACGCCAGGCAAGGGAGCAGCCCTGTCTTCGGGTCGCGCTTGTCTTCGTTGAGCTCGATCTTGATCGGCATGTTGACCTGCAATGGAGTCATCGCGTTCCTCGTTCGCGTGCTGCACGATCCTGCTGCGAGACCGGTCGAGCCGCTGGCGCACGTTGCCGGCGACGTGCCGGACGGCAGACCATCGACCGCGTGCAGCGATCTCAACGAACGCTATCAGGATCGAGGGCGAGCGGTCAAGATCCCCGCGCCCTGGCGGGCGACACGTGGTCACCTCAACGCGTGGTCTGACGGTACAGCTGATCGCGGCGTGCGTGTCCGGATGGCCCGGGAGAAGGCGATCGGTTGCGGCGTGTCTTCATCACCATCATGACCACCGTCTTCGTCACTGGATGATGGCGGGACGGCCGGACCCGGAGCCGTGGGCCGTCGACCGCGGCCGATCACGAGCCGCGAGCCCGGGCCGATGCACGAACAACCGGTGCCGGTACCGTGGTCGCGTGCCGGGTGACGGCGTCGCCGGAGGCGCGGGGCGGTGGTCGCGATGGGACGGTCGCGTCCGTGGGACCGTGCTGTCGATGGACCGCCGGTGGTGGGGCGCCCGCGGGTCCGGCAGGTGCCAGTCGTGTGCCGGTGTGCACGTCGTCACCGGCCCCGGACGTGCGGCGTGACGGCCGCCGACGGCGCGCGCGGACGGCTGTGATCCGGATTGCCAGTTGACGACCGGAAAAGCCCGTGGTAGAGTCTCGCCCCTGGTAATTCACCTGTTCACAGTCACTTACGCGAGCGGTCGACTCCCCAGCCGCCGTTCGGCCCGCTATCGAGACCAGGTTCTTGAGGAGGAGTCATGGGTTTGAATCGAACGACCATGGTGCTCGTGGCCACCTGCGCGATGGTGGCCGCGGTCGTTGCCGGCTGCGCCAGGAACCCCGGCGAGGACTACGAGGACACCACCATCCGGCAGCTGATCGCCAGCCCGCCGGGGCTCTACGAGATCTACTCCACGGCCCAGAATCCGATCGATATCGTCGTCTCGGGCGAGAACTGGGTGGTGCTCCGCCAGGGCAAGGACATGATCATCGCCGGCGGGGACACCCTCGAGGCGCGCCTGCCGCAGTTCCACGGCCAGGATTACTCGATCATCGGGCGTCGCATGGGGCAGCCGAAGCTCTGGTTCGCGGTCGACGGCATCGTGCAGGACGAGCAGATGGCGTTGCAGGTCAAGCACTCGTCGGAGGCGCGCAAGGAGTTCCCGGCCTACGAGAGCTTCAACTCGGAGGCCGTCGAGGAGTTCACGCCGATCGACCTCGCGGAGTTCGACTACGACAAGCAGCGCGCCATCCGCGATGATCTGCTCAACAAGAAGGTCCGGATCACCGGCAACCTCGTTTCCGAGGAACTCGATGGCGGGGTCAAGCGCTGGCTCGTCGAGTCGCGCAACATCTCGGTCGAGCTGCAGCCTATCGGTAACAACCTGCGCTACTTCCTCGAGATGAACACCGAGGTCGGGGCGCCGTTCGTCGCCTACGGCGAACTCACGGATATCCTCACCTGGGACGACGGATCGGAGAGGGATCGCGAGAGTACGCATATTGCCGGGCCGTTTCGCGTCGAGATGATGCGCTACGGGGCCGATATCCTGGTCCGCAACATCATCTAGGATCGAGCTGGGGAGTCATCGCGGATCTGGAGCGCGCCCGGCCAGCGGGCGGGATGAGGTGCGGCCCGGAGTGCAGACTTCGGGCCGCATCGCGTTGAGCACGATGGGATCCTCCTCCCCGACGTGCCTGCCCGTCGTCGCGCGCACGACCCGGGACGATCGTTGCTGTTGTCGGTGAAGGGGCTGTCGATGACGGGCTTCGCCTGCGGTCCGGTGATCGCGCACCGCGGTTTTTCGAGCCGCGAACCGGAGAATACCGCCGGAGCGTTCGAGGCGGCGATCGCCGCCGGCTGCGACATGATCGAGCTCGATGTCCGTCTGTCGGGTGATGGCGCGGTCCTCGTCCTGCACGACGATCGCCTGCGGCGGTACGGATTGCGCGGACGCGCCAGCAAGCGGACGCTGGCGGAGCTGCGCACCCTCGATTTCGGGGGCTGGTTCGACCCGTCGCGCGCCGGGACGCGGGTCCTCACCCTCGACGAGGCGCTGGCTCTGATCGGTGACCGCGTGCCGGTCAACGTCGAGCTGAAGCTCGAGCGCGGCGACCCCCGGCAGGCCGGTGCACTCGCCGATGCCGTGCTGCCCATGGCCGACGCCTCCGGTTGCCGGATCCTCTACACGTCGTTCTCCCGCGAGGTGCTCGAGGTCGTGCGGCGTCGCCAGCCCGATGCCTCCGTCGCCTTCCTGGTCGGCCACAATCTGGGGCGCCAGTTCCTGCAAGGGGTGGCGCTGCGCCTGCCCCTGTTCAAGCGCGTCGGTTACCTGATGAGCGAGGTCATCCCGCGGCTGGCGGACGAGACCGTCGAGGGCCTGCACGTGCACCGGACGCTGGCCGGGCCGGAGGTGATCGCCGCCGCCCACGAGGCCGGGCTCAGCCTGCGGGTCTACACGGTCAACGAGGAGGGGCTGGCCCATCGCCTGCTGGTGCAGGGCGCCGACGGGCTGTTCTCGGACGACGTGACGATGCTGCGACGCGTCGCCGACACGGTGGCCGCGGCCGGCTGAGGGGGCCCGGAGGGCCGCCGCGGCATCATCCCGCCCGATGCCATCCCGACCGGTCCCGTCCCGCCCGGTCCCATCCCGCCCGGTGCCATCCCGCCCGGCGCCGCCTCACCGGTCTCCGCCTCACCGGGCGCCGCCATCCCCGTCGCCCGCCGCCCCGTCCAGCGCCTCCGCGGCCTCCAGGCGCCGCTCGAGCAGGCGCGCGTTCTCGTAGTCGGGATCGATGGCGAAGACCCGGTCGAGCAGCCCGCGCGCCGTCGCAAAG
>JASFRE010000167.1:0-8176 GCA_050115055.1 Candidatus Eiseniibacteriota bacterium
GTAGAACTCCGAGTCGATGGTCAGCAGCTTGATCTTCAGGTGCTCTTCCATGAACGGATTGTACTTGGGCTGTGCCAGCTTGAAGTCCTCGTAGAGCATTCGCTGGAACATGAAGCTGGTGGCATCGAGGCGCAGATCCAGGAGGTCGGCGAAGCGGCGCGAGCGCGCCAGCCGGGCCGCGTCCGCCTCCGAGAGACCGAGCACGTCGGTGTTGAAGGCCGGTTCCGTCAGGAGGCTGGCGAACAGGTAGCCGGCGGCGAGATCGATCGGGCGGCTGGCGAGGCGGCGGAACTCCCACTGGGGAGTCGCTATGGTGATCAGCCGCGAGACGCGCCCCAGACTCTCGAGCTCGAAGACGAGGTCGGCGGTGGCACCGTTGGTGCGGCCGGCGGCGATGATCTTCTTGTCCAGATCGATGCCGAAGACGTCGCCACGGTACTGACGCTTCTCGTCGCCCTTCAGCTCGACCTCGTAGATCTTCTTGCCCCTCTTGCCCTCGGGCAGGCCGAGTGTCCGCCGGAGCTGGCCGACGATCCGATCGGTATCGACCTTGTCGAGCGTCGCATCCATCTCCGACGACAGGGTGAGGAACTCGAGATCGTAGCGCCGCACCTTGTCGAACTCCTCGTCGAGTACCTGCTCGGCCTGGCGCGCCAGCCCCTGTTCGTAAACCGCGGCGGTCTCGGCGAGCAGCTGGTCGCAGAAGGTGCCGAGCTGCGCGTAGTCGATCTGCTGGTGGTCGGAGCGCATCGCGGCGTAGTCGGTGTAGCCGATCTCGCGAATGAAATCGAGTGTGTTGGCGATGATCTGGTTCTTGTAGACGTTGGCGATCGTGTACTTGTCGGCCAGGCTGACATAGGCGAGCTTGCGGGCTCGACGGTCGGGCTCCGTCGCCGCCTGGGTCCGGACGGCGCGTAGCGTGTGCTTTCCGTCGAGCAGCTCGACCTCCTCGTCGAGCATGAAGTTGTGGATGTCGTCGAGCAGCGCGGCGAGCTTGAAGCGCAGGATGTTCTCCTCGATGAAGTCGGCGAGCATCTCGTGCGCGCGGATGTCGGTCGGATCGCTGACGTGCTGCTTCTCGTCCTCGATATCAGAGATCTTGGTGGTGCTGAACAGATAACCGAAGTCATTGAGGACACGATAGATCTTCGCCTCCTTGCCCTCGAAGCGGTGCTGGTAGTCTGCCTCGAGCCAGCTGGAGGTGAACTCCTCGGCCTTCTCGCGCATGCGGTTCAGGTTGGACTTGGCCTCGGCCGGCGCCGTCCAGGGCATGGTGCCGAGTGCCACCGTCAGGATGAGCAGGGCGAGGACCGAGCGATCTGCCGCCTTCATAAATTCACCTCTCCTAGTGACCAGCCTGTCGCGGACCGGCTGGCTCGGTCGGCGGTGGCTGCCCGCATCCCGGTGCCGGCCTGTACCCGGCGTCCGGCCACAGCCATAACCCACGCCACCACAACCTGATGCAGAATGCCGCAGGATCCTAGCACAGGGCCGTGCCGAGTACAACGGAGCCCCCGAGCACGGACCCGGCGCGCGCCGGACCGCGTGGTTGCGGTCAGGGATTGCAGAGGGCGCACTCCTCCAAACACTCGGCACAGACGATGTGTTCCCCACCACACAGGTGGATCGAGGCCAGCTCGGCCTCGCACGACGCGCAGGTGACGCCGCGCAGCTCGGCGCCGGCCAGGTCGAGCTCGGCCTCGACGACCGGTTCGCGGCCGCGCCGGACCAGGACCGCCCGGGCCGGCTGGCGGATCTCCTCGACCCCGATCAGGCTCACCGTGACCTCGGGGGCGAACAGGCGGTTTTCGCGATCGAGCCGTTGCACCCACTCGAGCTTGCGATCGGCGGCGCCGACCGCGCGCGCAGTGCCGCGCTGGCGCACCAGCCGCGCCTTCTCCTCGTCGATGAGATCGGTGTAGAAGCGTTTCAGCCGCTCACTCTCCTGCTCGAGCTGCGCCTCGGTACGCGTCACGAAGGCCGCCACGCGGGGGGCGATGCGGCGATCGAGCTCGGTCAGGGCGCGGCCGAGGACCGGCGCCAGGTCGACCGTCTCCGCCGGTTCGGCGACGGACGGCTCCGGGGTCTCGGCCAGGTTGAGACCGCGGAAGAACCCCTCCCCTTCCTGCGACTGGCCGTCGAGGCCCGAGACCTGGACGGATTCGATGGCGTCATAGCTCTCGACGCCCCGGTAGGCGACCCGGAAGGACAGGAGGAAGTTCGAGACGTAGCGGGGTGGACCGAGCTCGAGATCGAGGTCGTCGCCCAGAGTGCCGATCGCCTCACGGGAGGCCCCGTCCTCCAGCAGTCCCCGTGCCGCGCGCCGGTAACGGCAGCTGACCTCGCCGAAGCGCTGGGCGACGGCCAGAATGCGATCGAAGACCGGGTTGCCCGGCACCATGAGCTGCGCATCGGGGTGCTGCTCGAGCGTCGCGGCGCGGAAGACGGCGCGGAGCTCGCCGACCCGCAGGCGGCGACGCAGCCCGACCGGCAGCGACGGCCAGTGCGGTGTCTCGTCGCTGCCGACAGCGTCGACGGCGAAGTGCTTGAAGAAGTCGCGCACGAAGCGCTCCCGCTCGCCCGTCCGTGCCATCGCCGCTCAGTCCTCCCCCCGCGCGATCGACTCGAAGATCGAGCGATCGAGGTCCTCGATCATCTCGTGACGGAGGCGCGCCCGCTCCAGATCGTCACCCAGCCGCCGGAAGCCGCTTCGCATGGCGTCGGGATCGTCGAGTGTCCAGAGCTTGAAGACGGCGTCCTCGATCGACGTTGCCTCCTGGAGGTGTCCGAGGATCATGTCGAGCTCGCCGACGACCAGCTCGAACATGCGGAGCTTCTTCTGGAGAATGGCGAGGACGTGGGACTCGAGCGTGCCGCGGGCCGTGAAGCTGTGCACGGTGACGTCGTGCTCCTGCCCCAGTCGGTGGATGCGGCCGATGCGCTGCTCGACCTTCATCGGGTTCCAGGGCAGGTCGAAGTTGACCAGACGATGGCAGAACTGGAAGTTGCGCCCCTCGCCGCCGGCATCGGTGGAGACCAGCACCTGTGCACGCTGGCGGAAGTCGCGGACCGACTCCTCGCGACGCGCCTCGGGCATGCCGCCATAGAACGTGGCAACGCGGATGCCCCGCTGCTCGAGGGCCTGTGCCAGGTAACGAAGCGTGCCACGGAACTGCGTGAAGACGATCACCTTCTCGTCCGTTGCCTGGACCTGCTCGAGAAGCCCCGCCAGCTTCGCCGACGCCCCCATCGACTGCGCGCACTCGGCGAGGACGAGCGCCTCGCGGCGGCGATCGTCGGCCGGACAGCGCGTCGCCAGCTTCTGGAGCGTACCGACCGCGGCCCGTGGTGACGAGCCGATCTCCTTCTGCAGGGTCATCAGCGCCAGGTGCCAGCCGGCGGCCTGGCGCGCCGCGAGGTCACGGTAGGTGCCGCGGATGAACCCGGAGACCTGCTCGTAGAGCGACGCCTCTTCGACCGTCGGCTCGATCTCGACCATCTCGGCGATCCGCTTCGGGAAACGGATATCCGTGTCCTCGCGCCGCGTGCGAATCATCACCCGCGCCAGGTGACGGGACAGCTCGTGCGTGTTGCGGGGGATGCGACGATCGCCCCGCGCCACGTAGAGACGGCGAAACTGCGAGTAGGTACCGAGCGTGCCGGGACGGAGCAGCGTGACCAGGTTGTAGAGCTCGCGCAGGTCGTTGTGAACCGGCGTGGCGGTCAGCAGGAGCAGGTAACGCGAGGCCAGCGCGCTGGCGAACTGGTAGCTCAGTGTCCGGTGGTTCTTCAGGCGGTGCGCCTCGTCGATGATCACCAGATCGTAGCTGTTGTCGAGGATCCGTTCCTGGTTGCGCTTGACGCGCGCCGTGTCGAGCGTCGTGATGAGGAAATCGTGTCCGTCGAAATCCTCACCGCGCTCTCGAATGTGACAGCGGATGCCGAACTTGTGCCAGAGCTCGGAACGCCACTGACTCTGCAGGGCGGCCGGCACCAGCAGCAGTGCCCGCCGCACGAGACCGCGGATGCGGTACTCGGACAGCACGATCCCGGCCTCGATCGTCTTGCCGAGCCCGACCTCGTCGGCCAGCAGGGCGCGACCGCGCATCTCGCCGATGACCCGCCGGCAGGCGTCGACCTGGTGCGCGTAGCGCACGACATCGCGGGCCAGGTCGAAGGCCAGGAGCTCGCCGGGGTCGAGCCGCGCCGCCAGCTCGGCAGCCTTGAGACGGAGCCGCACCTCGCGGTAGCTCGACAGCGCCCCCCGCCGGTAGCGCTGCAGCAGTCGCCGGTGCGAGCCGTCGAGCTGCACGACCGCGTTCGAGAAGCCCGGCCAGTGCTTGAGCACCTGCCCCGCGCCGTCCCGGCGGGCGCGCGGCGCCGGGGCGAAACCGTCGCTGGCAGCTCCTCCGTCCCGGGTGTGGCCGTCGTCGCCGTCCTGCGCGTGACCGTCATGGTGCCGTGGCCCGGGCCCGTTGCCGCCCCGCCGCGCCGACCTCGCGCCGTCGCGCCCGCCGCGACCGGGTCGGGCACGGCCACCGGTGCCGTCCGCTCCGTCGGGCGCCGGGCCGTTGCCGCTTGGCGCCGGTGCCGGTGGGACCAGCTCGAGCGCCGGGCCGACCGCTCCGACCCGGCCGACGATGTCCGGGTGGATCGACGTCAGGCGCTTGACGCCGGCCTCGAACGCCACTTCGAGCACATCGTAGAAGCCACGATCCCTGACCTCGACGACCAGCCCGTTGCCGAAGGTCGAGTGCAGGATCCGTTCACCGACCTGATAGCGCTCACGTCCTTCCATGCGATCCCCAGCTGCGACGGATGCTGTACTCGCGGCGCGCCGCCGCTCCGACCGACCGACACCGGCGGCCGGCCCGGCGCGCCGACATCATTTGATGAGGTAGTGATGGACGCCCACCCCGGCCTCGAACGAGGCCGAGACCGCGTCGCCTCCGAACAGCGCGTTGGCGCGCAGCGACAGGTCGAACGCGGTCGTGCGCAGCGCGAAGATCTCGGTGCCGATACCGCCGAGCAGGACGAGCCCGTCGGAGAGCGCCGTCAGACCGCTCGTCCGCTCCTCCGACGGATGGTAGAGCCCGAAGCCGACCGTCAGGTACTGTGACTGACCCTCGCCGCGGTTGAAGTAGCGCAGGTACTCGAGGGTCGCGTTGGAGAGCTTCAGATCGACCGGCGCGTCGTCCTCGCCCGTGTCGAGCGGCGCGCTGGCGTCGGGATCGAAATTCTGGCTCTCGAACGAGATGCCGAAGGCCTGCGGTCCGCCCAGCGCGTAGCGGATGCGGATCGCGAAGCCGGCGCCACGGTCGTACTCCTCGGCGAAGTCGGAGGGACCGGCGATGAGACCGTACTGGCCCTGGATGCCGAGGCTGAGCGTGCCGGGACGCTCCTGGGCACTGGCCGGCCGACCCGTGACGAGTGCGACGAGCAGGGGGATCGCGACGAGCAGCATTCGGGGGATCCGAGTGCTTCGACCCTGCATGCAGAGATCTCCTGCGGACCTAGAGAGACTCCCCCGGGCGACGCCGGTCCGGTCGGCGTCGGCCCGGCGTCGGGGACGCCGGATCACGCGGTCAACCCCGCGGGTGATAGCGCGCGTGGACCTCCTGGAGGTAGCGACGATCCACCTGCGTGTAGATCTGCGTCGTGGTGATCGACGCGTGACCGAGCAGCTCTTGCACAACCCGCAAGTCGGCTCCGCGCTGCAGCAGGTGAGTGGCGAACGAGTGACGCATCACGTGCGGGCTGACGCCCGGTTCGAGGCCGGCGCGCTGCGCGTGCCGTCTCAGCAGGTCCCAGACCCCGGCACGGGTCATCGGTCCGCCGCGATGGTTGAGGAAGACCTGACGCGCGGCGCGCCGCCTGGCCAGGAGAGGACGCGCGCGTTCGAGGTACTCGAGGGCCGCCATGGTCGCGGCACGTCCGATCGGTACCGCGCGTTCCCGGCCACCCTTGCCGAGGCAGCGTACGAAGCGCTCCTCGAGGTCGAGACCGGCCGGCTCGAGGGCGACGAGCTCCGAGACGCGAAGACCGCTGGCATAGAGCAGCTCGAGGATGGCGCGGTCGCGCAGGCCGAGTGGTCGCTTGGTGTCGGGCGCGGCGAGCAGGCGCTGGATCTCCTCCTCGCCGAGCACGCGCGGCATCGGGCGCTGGACACGGGGCCGTCCGAGCTCGCGCGCCGGACGGTCATCGACGGCGCCCTCGATGGCGGCGAAGCGCAGGAAGCCGCGCAGCGACGAGAGGTGACGGGCGACGGAGGCGGCGGACAGGCCGCGGGCGCTGAGCCGCGCCAGATGACCGGCCAGGGCGCGATCATCGAGACGCCGCAGGTCGGCGGCGCCACGGATCCGGGCGGAACCCAGAAACTGCTCGATGTCACGACGGTAAGAATCGATGGTGCGCGGAGATAGACGCCGCTCGCGGGCGAGGTGCTGCAGGTAGTCGCGGAGCAGTTCCTGGGCTCGAGCCGTCATCACGCTCCCCTGCCGCGTCGTGCGGCCCTGCCGGCGGGGCTCTCGCGACGTCACGCGCCGACACGTTCAGCCGGAAAAGACGGACTTGAGATCTTAGCACGGAAGCCCCGCGAGGTGTTTGCCGGGCTGCCGGCGGGGCGCACGCGTCGGCGGCGCCGAAGGTCGCGGCAGGGCGGTGCCGTCGCGGCGGCCCCGGTGGCGCCCGGCTGGCCCGTTGACGTGGAGCGCTGGCGCCTGCTAGACTCCCACGCCGCATTTCAGACCGGATGCGTCGCAGGCGGCGCCCGCTCCAGCCGCCAATCGGCCGGAGCGGGTGCACCGTGTCAGTCTCGATCGACCGGGTCGGATCGATCGTCACACAGTCGTCACGCAGAGGACGTTTCATGCCACAACACAGGTCCGCCGCCAAGCGGATGCGCACGTCGGAACGATCACGGCACCGCAATCGTGCGGTCAAGTCCAGGGTCAAGAACGCCATCAAGGCGTACGAACAGGCCACCACGCCCGAGGAGATGGACAGCCGACTGCGCGCCGTCACCGCGGAGCTCGACCGCGCGGTGCGCAAGGGCGTCTTGCCCGGGAGACGTGTCGATCGCAAGAAGTCCCGCCTCGCCCGCAGCCGCGATCGCGCCGTCGCCGCCGCCTCGACGGCGTCCGACGCGGCGTCCTGATCGCGCGGTGTCGTCTCGCCGACGGGCGCCGGCCTGGCCGGCGCTGCTCGTGATCCTCTGCCTGCTCGCGACCGACGTCACGGCAGCCGCTGAGACGACCGCTGCCACCCCGGGCTCCTGGCTGTCACGCCATCGCCGCACGCTGCTGTGGCTCTCCGGAGCCACGGCGGTCACGGCTGGCGGCGTGGCCTACGTCAGCCGGCGCCGCGCCAACGATCGCTTCGAGGAGTACGCGCGCGCCGCCGATCCGGAGCGCATCGCGGCGCTCTACGACGAGGCCACGCGTCTCGACCACCGCGCGGCGGCCCTCTACATCACCGCCGAAGTCGCCTTCGCGACGGCGCTCATCCTGGCGTTCTTCGTGCCGGATCCGGATGAGCACGCGGGCCACGCCGCGGCCGGCGACGCCACGCTCGCCGTGCGCGTCGGTGACGGTGATGGCGCCGTCGTCCCGGCCCCGAGAAGCGGCGCCGGCTTCCGGCTGGCGCCACGCGGCGTCGCCCTGACCTGGAGCTGGTGCTGGTGAGCGCCCCGGACACGACGACGCGGCGCTGGCTGGCACTCCTCCTGGCGTCCTCCCTGGCCGCCGCCGCCGTCGCCCTGGAGGGAGGCTGCGGTCTCCGTGACCGCAGCAATCCGCTCGATCCGATCAACCTGGCGAGCGACCCCAACCCGTGGGCAGTGACGGCGTCCGCGGGCAATGCCCGCGTGACCCTGCGCTGGCACGTGCTCGCGGTGGACGGCATCGACACGGTCGAGGTCGAGCGGCGATCGGTCGCGGCTCCGGATAGCGGCACGGGGCGCTGGCGACTGCCACTGGCGGCCGAGGTGCTGGTTGACAGCGGTCTGACCAACGACCGCACCTACCGGTACGCCTTCCGCCCCGAGCTCGCGGACGGGCGTCCGGTGGCGGCGATCGAGTCGCTCATCGCCACCCCGGGCCCGGAGATCGTCTGGGTCGCCAACACCGCCAGCCTCACGGCGCCGCTCGTCCGCCTGGCACCCGACGGTCGCACGGTG
>JASFRE010000168.1:0-8140 GCA_050115055.1 Candidatus Eiseniibacteriota bacterium
GTCATCAGGTGACCGGGCCGTCCGGCAGCGGCGCACTTGGCAACATGCGTTATAATGGCGGGCCGTTTCCCGGAGCGAACCGGCCCCGGGGCGCCCGGTGCCGTCTGCGCGCCGCTCGGCGGTCGCCTGGTCGCGCTTTTAAATGGTTGTCCTATTGAACGTTATGGGAATGCCCCGGCTCCGGCGACAGGTCACCATCGTCAACCGGCTGGGGCTGCATGCGCGCCCGGCGTCGGTGCTGGTCAAGGAGGCGAGCCGCTTCGCGGCCGAGATCCACCTGGCGCGGGACGGCTACGAGGTGAACGGCAAGAGCATCATGGGAGTCATGATGCTGGCCGCCGAGCAGGGCGCGGTGGTCGAGATCATCGCCAGCGGCGCCGACGCCGAGGAGGCCGTGGCGGCGCTCCAGGCGCTGATCGATTCGGGCTTCGGCGAGGACTGAGGGCCGGCCGGGAACGCGTCCGACGCGACGCGCGGGGCGGCGGGAGATCATGAGCGAGACGCGCGACGAGAAGCAGGGGACCGACCGCCCGGCGGCGGCCGGCGAACGGGTGCCGTCCGGGCACACGCCGGACGAGATCGCGCCGCGTTTCGACGTTCCGACCGATCGCCCGCACATCAGCCAGCGCGGTCGACCCGCCTCGCCGGGGATCGCCATCGGCGTCGTGCGCCTCCACACCTATCGGCAGATCTCGGTGCGGCCGCGCAGCATCCCGGCCGCGCGCATCGACGAGGAGATCGCCCGCTTCAACCGGGCGATCGACAAGGCGAGGCAGGAGGTCTCCTTCCTGCGCGACTCGGTGGCCAAGGAACTCGGCGAGGAGCAGGCGCGGATCTTCGACGCCCAGCTCCTGTTCTTCGAGGACGTGATGGTCATCGAGGGCACGGTGCGCGATCTCCGGGCCGAGCGGCTCGATGCCGCCGCGATCTTCCGGCGCAACGTGAACCGCATGATCCAGCGGCTGCGCGATGCCGATTCCGACTACCTGCGCGATCGCGGCGAGGACTTCCAGGACGCCAAGCGGCGGGTGCTCAGGCACCTGCTCGACATCGGCACCGACGGCGACGTCGCCAGCGGCCATCGTCCGGGCACGGTGCTGGTGGCGCGCGACCTGGCGCCGTCGGAGGCCGCCGCGCTCGACCCGACGCGGACGAAGGGGCTGCTCACCGAGGGCGGCACGCTCGTCTCGCACGCTGCAATCATGGCGCGGGCCAAGGGCATTCCGTGCGTGATCGGCTTGAAGGGCATCCTGCGCTACGTCCAGAATGGCGACATCGCCGCCTTCGACGGTGCCACGGGGGTGGTCGAGTTCAACCCGCCGCGCTCGACGCTGGCCGGCATCCAGCGACGGCTGAACGAGTTCCGCGCCCACGAGAACCAGCTCTCGGACCTGCGCGACGAGCGTGCAGTGACCCTCGACGGGCACGAGATCACGCTCGCCGCCAACATCGAGTCGCCGGCCGACATCGGGCGGGTGCGCGAGCGCGGCGCCGCCGGCGTCGGTCTCTACCGCACGGAGTTCTTCTACATCGACCGCGCCCGCATGCCCTCCGAGGAGGAGCAGGCCGAGGCCTACGGCCAGGTGGCCGAGCAGCTCAAGCCGCTGCCGGTCATCATCCGCACCATGGACGTCGGCGGCGACAAGGTCGCCTCCTACCTCGGCACGGACCGGGAGGCCAATCCCTTCCTCGGCTGGCGCGGCATCCGATTCTCGCTCGAGCGCCGCGATGTCTTCCGCACCCAGCTCAGGGCGATCTACCGGGCCAGCGTGCACGGCAACGTGCGCATCATGCTGCCGATGATCGTCAGCATCGAGGAGGTGCGCAGCGCGCGCGAGGTGGCGCTCGACGTCAAGGCCGAGCTGGCGGCCGAGGGCGTGCCGATCGCCCCCGAGGTCGAGATCGGCATCATGATCGAGACGCCGGCGGCGGTGGCGATGGCCGATCTGCTGGCGCGGGAGTGCGACTTCTTCTCGGTCGGCTCCAACGACCTGATCCAGTACACGCTGGCGATCGATCGCACCAATCCGAAGATCGCCCACATGTACGAGCCCCTGCACCCGGCCATCCTGCGCAGCCTGCGCACCGTGGTCGAGGCGGGCCGCCAGCAGTCGATCTGGGTCGGCGTCTGCGGCGAGATGGCGTCCGATCCGCTGGCGGCGGTGCTCCTGGTCGGCATGGGCTTCAGCGAGCTGTCGATGACCCCGCTCCTCGTGCCGGAGATCAAGGCGGTGGTGCGCGCCATCTCCCTCGAGGAGGCGCGCCAGCTCGTCGACGAGGCAACAGCGCTCGACACCGGTGACGCGATCCGCGCCATGGTCCGTGCCCGGGTGGGGCATCGCTTGCCGCAGTTTCTGTTACCGTGAGGTGTGGGGATGGCATTGGCGCTCGATTCGAAGACCTCGATCCACAAGATCGACAGGTCGGGCATGCTCGATCTGGTGGCGGGATTCCCCCGGCAATGCGAGGAGGCGGTGCAGATCGGCCAGAAGGCGGCCATTGGCACCGCCTACGGCCCGTTCAAGGCGATCGTCCTGGCGGGCATGGGCGGCTCGGCGGTGGCCGGCGATCTCCTGCGTTGCTATCTCTCCCGCACCATCGACGTGCCGATCATGACGGTGCGGGACTACGGCTTTCCGCGGGCGGTCGGGCAGGGCACCCTGGTGTTCTGCTCGAGCTACTCGGGCGACACCGAGGAGACCCTGACCCTCTACGAGGAGGCACGCCGGCGCCGGGCACGCGTGCTCTGCATCACCACCGGCGGCAAGCTGGCCGAGCAGTGTGGGCGCGATGGGGTGCCCTGGATCCGCATCCCCGAGGGCATGCCGCCGCGGTCCGCCCTCGGCTACCTCTTCCTGCCGATCCTGGTCACCCTGTGGCGGCTCGGGGTGGCGCCGCCCCGCTGGAGCGAACTCGATGACGTTGCCGAGCGCCTCGGGGAGGCCAATCGCCGCTGCGCCGTCGAGGTGCCGGCGGCGGAGAACGTCGCCAAGCAGCTGGCGCGGCAGCTCCGCAACAAGCTGGTGGTCGTGCACGCGTCCAACGAGCACCTCGAGGCGGCGGCGGCGCGCTGGAAGGCGCAGATGGCCGAGAATGCCAAGGTCCTGGCCTTCCACAGCCTCTACCCGGAGATGAACCACAACGAGATCTGTGGCTGGGCGGGACACAAGACGCTCGCCAGCGCCTCGCACGTGATCACGCTCAGGGACTCCGAGGATCACCCGCGCGTCCAGCGTCGGATGGAGATCTCGACCGAGCTGATCGGCCGGGGCGGTGCGGGGGTCAGCCAGGTCTGGTCGGGTTCGGGGACGCCGCTGGCGCGCATGCTGTCTCTCATCCATCTCGGCGACTTCGTGAGCGTCTACCTGGCGATCCTCCGGCGCGTCGACCCGACACCGGTGGTCGCCATCGGCACCATCAAGGACCGACTGGTCGAGGACGACGACAAGGAGGCTGCCCGTGGATAGTCGGACCAGGCCGACAGCGGTCATCCCGGTGGCGGGAGTGGGCAGCCGCCTGCGCCCGCACACGCACACGGTGCCCAAGGTGCTGATCCAGGTGGCCGGCAAGCCGATGCTGGCCCACATCCTCGACGAGCTCCTGGCGCTCGAGATCCGCGACGTGGTGCTCGTGGTCGGCTACCTGGGGGACCGCATCCGCCACTTCGTGGACCGCTGTTACGGCGACTCGTTCACGGTCACCTACGTCGAGCAGCCGGAGCGCGAGGGCCTCGGCCACGCCATCCATCTGACCCGGGACGCCGTCGATCCCGCGCGCCCTCTCCTCATCGTCCTCGGGGACACGATCTTCCGCGCCGACTTCGGCGGCGTGATCGCCTCCGAGATCAGCCTGATCGGCGTACGCGAGGTGGACGATCCCCGGCGCTTCGGCATCGTCGAGACCGACGATCGCGGTCGCGTCTCGAAGCTGGTCGAGAAGCCCGAGCAGCCGACCTCCAACCTGGCCATCGTCGGGATCTACTACATCGTGCGACCGGCCGAGCTCTACGATGCGCTGGACGAGCTGATTGACAGCGGCCGGCGGTCACAGGGCGAGTACCAGCTGACCGACGCGCTCGGGAGCCTGGTGGCGACCGGCCATGCGCTCGGCGTGTTCACGGTCGAGGACTGGTTCGACTGCGGCAAGCCGGAGACGCTGCTGGAGACCAATCGTGCCCTGCTCGATCTGAAGGGTGACGCGGCTCCCGACGGGCACCGCACGAGCATCATCATCCCCCCGGTGGCGATCGCCGAGTCCGCCACCGTCCTGAACTCGATTCTCGGACCGCATGCCACCGTCGCGGCGGGGGCCGTGATCCGCAACTCCATCGTACGCAACGCCATCATCAATGATAGCGCCATCGTCGAGGATGTCATGCTGGATGCCTCTGTCGTCGGCGACCACGCCTTCGTCCGCGGCTCCTACAAGAAGCTGAACGTCGGTGATTCCTCGGAAGTGGAGCTCGTCTAGGCCGGGGCACCGGTCCCACACTTTGATACGGGAGGTGGCCGGACAGGCGCCGCCCGGCCCCCGAACGGAGGTACTGCATGAGTTCGGTCAGTAACGTGAACGCGGCCACGGGGCAGAGCGCCAGCCAGCCTGGCAAGAGCTCGACGGCCACCTACCTATTCACCTCGGAGTCGGTGACCGAGGGGCACCCGGACAAGATGGCCGACCAGGTCTCGGATGCGGTCCTGGACGCGATCCTCGAGGAGGATCCGAACTCGCGCGTGGCCTGCGAGACCATGGTGGCGACGGGGCTGGTGCTGGTGGCCGGTGAGATCTCGACCAACTGCTACATCGACATCCCGGCGGTGGCGCGGCGCACGGTGCGCGAGATCGGCTACACGGATGCCAACTTCGGATTCGACTACGAGACCTGTGCCGTCCTGACCTCGATCGTCGAGCAGTCGGGTGACATCGCCATGGGTGTCGACAAGCTCGGTGCCGGCGATCAGGGCCTCATGTTCGGCTACGCGACGAACGAGACCCCGGAGCTCATGCCGCTGCCGATCCTGCTCGCACACCGGCTGTCGCGCAAGCTCTCGCAGCTGCGAAAGGCGTCGATCCTCCCGTACCTGAGGCCCGACGGCAAGTCGCAGGTGACGGTCGAGTACGGTGCCGACCACAAGCCGATCCGGGTCGATACCGTGGTGCTGGCGGCGCAGCATCACCAGGACGTGAAGGGCGACCAGGTGCGCGCCGACCTGATCGAGAAGGCCGTCAAGGAGGTCATCCCGGCCGAGCTCCGCGCGGACGGCGATCTCAAGATCTTCATCAACCCGACCGGTCGCTTCGTCAAGGGCGGACCGATGGCCGACTGTGGACTCACCGGGCGCAAGATCATCGTCGATACCTACGGCGGCGCGGCTCGTCACGGTGGCGGCGCTTTTTCGGGCAAGGATCCGACCAAGGTCGACCGCTCCGCCTCGTACGCGTCGCGCTGGGTGGCGAAGAACGTCGTCGCGGCCGGTCTGGCCGATCGCTGCGAGGTGCAGCTGGCCTACGTGATCGGCGTCGAGGAGCCGGTGTCCGTCATGGCCAACACGTTCCAGACGGGTCGCATCCCGGACGACGAGATCGCGCGCCTCATCATGAAGTTCTTCGACCTGACGCCGAAGGGCATCATCGACGAGCTCAAGCTCCGGCGTCCGATCTACCGCCGGACGGCGGCCTACGGACACTTCGGACGCGAGGACGAGGGGTTCACCTGGGAGATCTGCGACCGCGTCGATGACCTGAAGCGCGGCAGCTAGCGCCGCCCCGACGCGCCCCCTCCGGATCCCGTCCCGCCGCTCGGGCCTCCCGGGGCCGGCACGGCCCCGCGGGGTGCCCGGCGGCGCCCCGCGGAGCCGGGTTGCAATTCTCACGCGACTCGTGCAGGATCCACCCGTACCGGCGCCGCCGCGGGCGTCACGTCCCGCGCTTCTCGATCGCGCCCCGATCGTGCCCCACAGGTGCCCCGCACGTGCCCCGCACGTGCCCCGTCGCGCCGCGAAGCGCGTCCCGGACGAGACCATGCAAAGGAGATCTCCAAAGTGAGTACGACCGTCAACACTGCCCGCAAGGTGGCCGACCTCGGCCTTGCCGATCAGGGACGCCTGAAGATCGAGTGGGCAGAGAGTCGCATGCCGGTGCTGATGGCGCTGCGCGAGCGCTACTCGAAGGAACGTCCGTTCCAGGGGGCGCGCATCGCCGGCTGCCTGCACGTCACCAAGGAGACCGCGGTGCTCGTGCGCACGCTGATTGCGGCCGGTGCCGACGTGCGCTGGTCGGGCTGCAATCCGCTCTCGACGCAGGACGACGTGGCCGGGGCGCTGGCGGACGAGGGGACCTCCATCTTCGCCTGGCACGGCATGAACACCGAGGAGTTCTACTGGTGCATCGACCGCACCCTGGATTTCGAGCCGACGTTGACGCTCGATGATGGTGCCGACCTGATCTTCACGGTGCACAATCGCTTCCAGGAGCTGGCCGACCGCATCGTCGGCGGCACCGAGGAGACCACGACCGGTGTCCACCGGTTGCGCGCCATGGCCAAGGACGGCAAGCTCCGCTACCCGGTGATCGCGGTCAACGACGCCGAGACCAAGTGGGACTTCGACAACGTCTACGGCACCGGCCAGTCGTCGCTCGACGGCATCCTGCGCGCGACCTCGATCCTGCTCGCCGGCAAGAACTTCGTGGTGGCGGGCTACGGCCACTGCGGGCGGGGCGTGGCGATGCGCGCCGCCGGGCTGGGCGCCAACGTCATCGTCACCGAGGTGAAGCCGACGGCGGCACTCAGGGCGCGGCTCGAGGGCCACCAGGTGATGACCATGGACGAGGCGGCGTCGCTCGGCGACATCTTCATCACCGCCACCGGCATGAAGGACGTGATCCGCGGGCGCCACTTCGAGGTCATGCGCGAGGGGGCGGTGGTCTGCAACACCGGCCACTACGACTGCGAGATCAACCTCGAGGAGCTGGCGGCGCTGCATACCTCGTCGCGCAGCGTGCGCCATGCCAACGACGAACACACGCTCCGCGACGGGCGCAAGATCTTCGTCCTCGCCAAGGGGCGCCTGGTCAACCTGGCGGCCGCCGAGGGGCATCCCTCGGAGGTCATGGACATGAGCTTTGCCAATCAGTTCCTGGCGTTGCTCAAGCTGCATCGCGAGGGCAGCTCGCTCGACAATCAGGTCTACGAGCTGCCGCCGGAGCAGGATCAGGAGATCGCCACGATCAAGCTGCATACCATGGGGATCCGGATCGACGAGCTGACCCCCGAGCAGATCGCCTACGCCAGCGACTACTCGGCCGGGACCTAGGTCGCGCCGGCCGGACGCGACGTCCGGCCCGTCGACCGGTCCCCGAGACCACGCGGCTCGTCGTGCCCCGATCCGGCGAGGCCCCGGAAGCGGACCCGGCCCGCGCCAGCGGGCGGGTCCACGATGGAGGTCGCCTTGCCGGCTCGCCGCCGCACCAAGCCCGACACGTCGGGGCGCCAGCGCGTCCTCGGCGTGCTGCTCGCGTCCCTGTCGCTCCTCCTTCTCGCGAGCCTGCTCAGCGCGCCGGTCCTGCCCGGTGCCCGCCGGCTCGTCGGCTTCTTGCCGCCCGAGGCCTGCGGGCTCGTCGGTCGCGCCGCGGCCAGCGCGCTGATCGATGCTCTCGGCCTGGTGCCGGCGCTGGTGCCGGTGGTGCTGCTCGCCATCTGGGGCCTGAATCGTCTGCGCCTGGCCTCGCCGCTCGAGCTCGCGGCGCGCACCGCCGTCATCCTGTCGCTCACCTTCTTCGTGGCCAGCCTGCTCGGGATGGTGCGTGAGGTCGACGGCATCTGGGTCGGGGCGGCCGGCTCATGGGTCGGCATCACCGCCACCCAGATCCTGGGCACGGTCGGTGCCAACGTCGTCCTGTGGGCCGGTCTCCTGGTGTCGCTCATGGCCTGCCTCGACCTCGGCGTCACCGACGTCGTCGCCTTCGTGACCGGTACCTGGTGCGAGCTCAGGGAGCGCCTCCGGACCTGGCGCAGCGTCGCCGAGGCTCGGGAGCGCGCCATCCGCGAGCACCACGCCTCGCGGCGCGAGGCACGGGTGGAGGCGGCGGCAGCGGCCGCCATCGCCGGCGCCCGGTCCGACGAGGGGGTGTCCGGCGACACACC
>JASFRE010000169.1:0-8129 GCA_050115055.1 Candidatus Eiseniibacteriota bacterium
GGGCAGGTGTGCCGCCGCTGACTTGAGCATGGCGCGACACCTCTGCTAGCCTTCCTCCGCCCTGCTCCGCGCCGCGGCCGCCGGTCGCGCGCGTACGCGCCGCAGCAACGCCAAACGCCGGGATGATCGGATGAGTGTTCGGAGTCGTCACGTCGCCAGTCCACCCCTCCCCGCGCTCCGGGATCGTCACGCGCACCCGCGGTCCCGAGGTCTGCCGTCCTGGCCGTCCGGCTCCGGCGCGCACCACGCCGTGCCCCGCGCCACGACGCTCCTGGTCGTCCTGGCGGCGAGCGCGGCGATCGGTCAGGAGCTGCCTGCGCAGGACGGTGCGGCGCCCATCCCGGCGGCGGAGGAGATCGCTGCGCTCGAGTACGCACGCGTGCCGTCGGTGGAGCTCTTCCTCCCCCACCTCGCCGACACGTCGGCGGCCGTGCGGCGCCGCGCCCTGCTGGCGCTCGGCCGCGTGACGCCCGGCGATGCGGCACCGGCGGTGATGCCGCTGCTCGCCGACGGCGATGCGGACGTGCGCCGGATGGCGGCCTTCACGCTCGGACAGCTGGCGGACACGACGGCGACCACGGCGCTCGCCGGGGCCGTGCGGCGCAGCGCCACCGGTGAGCACCTCGATGTGCAGCTGGCCGATGCGGCGCTCGAGGCACTCGGCAAGGTTGGCGGCGCGCCGGCCGCGGCCGCGGCGGCGACGCATCTCGCCGATCACGAGCCGGCGCTCCGCGCCACCGCGGCGCTGGCGCTGGCGCGCATGGCTGACACGACCCGGGTCGACGACGTCGTCGCACGGCTCGGCGAGGAGGACGACGCGTCCGTCCTGTGGACGCTGGCCCGTGCCTGCGAGGCGGCGCGCGCGACACCACGCGTGATCGAGTCGTTGCTCGATCTCCTCGAGCACCGGTCGCCGGTGGTGCGCGGCGCCACCGCGCGCGCGCTGGGGCGGCTGGGCGACGCACGGGCGCTGCGCCCGCTCCTCCCCTTCCTCATCGATGGCGAGTGGCGCGTGCGCGTCGAGACCTGCGAGGCGCTCGGCCGCATCGGCGACGCTGCCGCCCTCGAGTCGCTGATGGCCTCGGCGGTCGATCCGATCCATCACGTGCGCGAGGCAGCGGTCACGGCACTGGGCAAGATCGGCGATTCGCGGGCCACGGATGCCCTGCTCACGGCGCTCGGGGACACCTCGACCGGGGTCCGCCGCGCGGCGGCGACGGCACTCGGCAGAGTAGCGAGCGCCGGCGACGACACCCCTGGCGACGATGCCGGGGGCGACGCCGCAGCCCGGACGGCCCGCGTCGACGCGGCGCTCCAGGACGCCGTCGACCAGGCGCCCGCGGCAGTCGCCGCAGCGGCGCTCGGGGCGCTGGCCGCGCGACGCGGCGTCGCGGTGCTCGACCTGCTCATCGAGCACACGCTGATCGGCTACCCGTCGCCGGTGCGCATCGCCGCCACCGCGGCACTCGGCGAGCTCGGCGAGCCGGCGGCACTCGGCACGTTGGTGGCCCTGCTCGAGGATCCCGACCCGGTCATCGCCACCGTCGCCGCCAGCGCGCTCGGCGAGCTCGGCGACGATGCGGCGCAATGGAGCCTGCTCTCGGCCTATGACGCCCACACGGGCTTCGAGGACTTCGACGTGAGGCTGGCCGCCGTCGAGGCGCTGGGACGCATCGGCGACCGGCGCGCCCGACCGACCCTGCACGATGCGGTGCTCGACCGCGATCCGCGACTTCGCGAGCTGGCGCTGGCGAGTCTCGACTCGGTCCGGACCCGGGCGCCGGCCGACTCGGTCACCGTCTGGGCGCGCCAGGACTCCGTCGTCCGCGCAATGCCGCCGGCCAGCGGTGGACCGCGCCTCGGTGACGCGCCGGGCGACTTCCCGCTCGTCGCAGCCATCACCACCGTGCGCCGCCTGCGCCTGGTGACGAGCCGCGGGGCCATCGAGCTCGAGCTGCTGCCGGAGTGGGCCCCGATGACGGTGGAGAGCTTCGTCCGCCTGGCGGAGGCCGGCTTCTACGCGGACGGCGTCTTTCACCGGGTGGTGCCGGACTTCGTCGTGCAGGGCGGCTGCCCGCGCCACGACGGCTGGGGTGGTCCCGGCTACGCCCTGCGCAGCGAGTGGAACCCGCTGCGCTTCGGCATCGGCACGGTCGGCATGGCGCATGCCGGCCGCGACACCGGCGGCAGCCAGTTCTTCATCACGCACTCCCCACAACCCCACCTGGACGGCCGGTACACGGTCTTCGCGCGCGTCGTGAGCGGCATGTCGGTGGTCGATGCCATCGACCAGGGCGACGCGTTCACTGTGCAGCGCATCGAGCGATGAGGGATCACGGCGCGCCACCGGTCACCGGACGATGGCGATCCGACCGTGCCGCCTGACACCTTCCGCCTCGAGGCGCACGAAGTAGATCCCGGCCCCGACCTCGCGCCCGCGCGCGTCGCGTCCATCCCACGCGACGCGGTGCTCGCCGGCCGCGAGCGGCGCATCGAGCAGCGTCCGTACGTGGCGGCCAGCGACGTCGTAGATCTCGAGGCGCGCCGCGTGGCGCGTCGCCGTCCCGCCGCCGTCCAGATCGCCACCGCCAACACGGAACGGGATCCAGCCCAGGCTGCGCACCGGGTTCGGCCAGACGGTGCCGAGCCGCACGGCGATCCGCGGCGGCATCGTCCCCGCATCGTCGATGGCGACCTGGTGCGGGGCGCCGGCGCGATAGGCGACGAGCAGGCCGTCGGTCGTCGACACGAACACCTGATTGCCGGTGAGCGCCGCCGAGGCGCGGACCGGCGCGCCGAGCTCGCCACTCCAGACGACGTCGCCGGTGGCCACGTCGATGGCGAGCAGGCGACCGTCGTCGCCTCCCGCCAGCAGCCAGTCGCCGGTGATCAGCGGCGAGGCGGTGACCGAGGCCGCGTCGCGGCCGTAGGGCACGCCGGAGGCGATCGGCTCCCCGACCTGGTGCGACCAGACGAGTGCACCGCTCGTGCGATCGAATGCCTGCAGCTGGCCGTTGCTCGTGCCGAGCACGACGCGCGTGGCGCCGACCGCCGGCGCCGAGTTGGCATTGCCGACCGGATAGGGCGCACTCCAGAGCTCCGCTCCCGTGGCCACGTCGAGCGCCCGTAGCCGCTGGCTGCCGAAGCTGTCACCGGCCGCATAGAGCACCCCGTCGACCAGCGCCGGGCTGCGATGAGTCTCGCGCCCTCCCGCTGCACGCGACCAGAGGATGGCACCGGTCGCACGATCGAGCACATGGAGACCGGCGTAGGTGGCGATGGCGACATGCGTCGTGTCGACGACCGGGGCGCCGTAGATCGTCGCCAGGAAGTCGCTGCCGGCGAGGCTCGTCTGCCAGAGCAGGTCACCGCTCGCGAGGTCGATGGCCGCCGTGACGCCCGGCCCGCCGGTGTACACGACGCCGTCGTCGATGGTCGGCGAGGTCACGTCGAAACGCGCCGCCGGATCGCCCAGCGCCACGCTCCACAACAGGCTGCCGCTCGCCGCGTCGCGGGCCTCGACGACGCCATCGCTCGAGATCGTGACGACGCGACCGTCACCGACCGCCGGTGAGCCCTTCACCTCCCCGGCGGTGGCCTGTCGCCAGATGAGCGTGCCACTCCGCGTATCGAAGGCGGCGACCCCGGCCGCCGAGCCGTTGCCGCCTGTGGTGTCCAGCCCGGTCCCCGATGCGTGGGCGACGAAGACGCGTCCGTCGGCCACGATTGGCGACGACAGCCCCGACGGGCCGCCGGCGTACTTGACCCAGGCGAGACCGAGGGGCAGGACGGCCGCATCGGTGGCCACGCCCGTGCCGCGTGCATTGCCGCGGAAGGTGCTCCACGTTGCTCCGTCCACGGCGACCGGCAGCGCGACCGCTGCGACCTCGAAGTCGACGGCGCGCGTCGCGATGAGGGTGCCTGCCGCGCGGCAGGTGACGGTGAGTGCGTAGTCGCCCGGCAGGAGATCGGGAAGGGCGCCGTCGAGCCCGTACGCCCAGCCGCCCCGGTGCGACATCACCCCGGTCGCCACCAGCTCGCCGGCCGCGGTGCGCAGCGTGACGTCCAGCTCCAGGTCCGGGTAGCGCGTGTCGTAGGCCATCGCCTCGACCGCGAGCGGCCCGAACGGAACCGATGACGACGGCGCCGGATGGAGGACCGTGAGATGCGCCTCGACGCCACCGGTACGGACGGTGTTCCGCACCGTCGTCCCCTCGACCTCGACCAGACGGAATCCGCGCGAGCTGCGATCGATGCCGGCGTAGCGGAGTGGTGCGGTGTTGAGATCCAGCCGGCCTTCGATCGCGCGTGCGCGGTGCGCATGCCAGTGCCCGGAGAAGGTCGCGGTGACCCCGAGCTCCGCCAGCCGGTCCGAGGTGGCGCGGTCGGGCAGGAGGTGCGAGAAGACGAGCAACGTGCCGCTGGCCGCGGCCAGGTCGGCGGCGAGCCAGGTGTCCTGTACGCGCTCGCCATCGGCGCCGACCGGGACGACGTCGTTCCAGACCACGCAGTGATAGGGCCCGCGATCGAACGAGTAGCAGGTGGGACCGATCCAGCGCTCGTAGCTGCGGACGCGCAGCGAGTCGTCATCGGCGTCGTGATCGCCGAAGGTCGGGTAGACCGGAATTGGGCTGGCGGCGAGCACCGTCGCCACCGCCCCGAACTGGTCGTCGCGGGCCGCCTGCACGAGGTCGCCGGTCAGCATGACACAGTCCGCAGCCGCTCCGAGGTCGGCGATCTCCGTCAGCGCCGCGAGCATCTGGTCGGCGCCTGCGAGGTCGGCAACCTGCGGATCGGCGGCGTGCGCGAACCGCAGCCGCTCGGGATCGTGCGTCCCATCGGCGACCAGTCCGAAGTCGACGACATGTTGATCGCCCGAGCTGGGAAGCGGCGCGAAGAACGGCGTCGTCGACCGGTAGCCACGCGGCACGGTGATGACCACGAAGCGGGCGTCGATGGGGTCGACGACGACCGCGTAGGCGCCCGTCCCGTCGGTCGGCGTCAGCGTGCGACCGTCGGTCACCTGGACGCCGGGCAGGCCCGGCTCGCCCGGGTCGCGCGTGCCGTCGGCATCGACATCCTCGAAGACGGTCCCGGAGACCGCGACCGGGCCGGCGGCCGGCGCGCGCAGGACGCGCGGCGCGGGGGCGGTCGTGGCCATGCTGACCGCGGACCAGGTCACCGCGAGACAGATCATCGCGAGACAGGTCACCGCGAGACAGGTCACGACGCCGGATCGTGTGGCGCGCCGCCACCGCCGGGCGACATGGCCTGCGGCCGGTCGCGTTGCACACGGTCTGACTTGCATGACAGGCATCCGCGAGTCTCCCCGGGGTCGGGTCACGGGCGTGGTCGTGGGGTTTCTCTGTCGGGTACGCCGCGGATCGCGCGGCACTGCGGTATCGAGATCCGGGGATTCGCCGTGATGGAGATTGCCAGGCGTGCACCTGGGCGGTGCGCGCGTGGTCGTGCGGGCTGGTCCGGGCACCCGCATGGGGTGAGTGGGAAGGGGCTGGACCCGGTGTGGCGAGCGCGTCGCGCTCCGTCGGGCGCGGGGTATGGCGTCTCGGAGCGCCCGACATGATCAGGATAGCATTCTCGCGAGCGCCCCATCAACCGGTGACGGTCCGGTGAGGCGCAGCTTGCATCCGCCTGGCACCCTCCGCGGCCGGAAATGTCACGCACCGAGACAGCGGTCCTCGGGGTCAACCACATCCCCGGGTCATCGGACCCATGGTCCGGCGCCCACGGCCACCTGAACGGTGGGCGCCGCGCCGGGCGACGGGTTGGCGACGGTCAACGCAGAACGACCATGCGCCGCACCTCGCGCCCGGCGGCATGCGTGAGCTCGCAGAAGTAGATGCCGCTCGCGACCCGTCGCCCGCGCCCGTCGCGCCCGTCCCAGTAGGCGACCTGTGTCCCGCTGCCCGGCCGGCCGGTATACAGCGTGCACACGTGGCGGCCGCCGGCATCGTAGACCCCGAGCTCGAGGCGCTCGCCGGCGAACTCGGTGCCGAAGCGGATCGCGGTCCAGGGCTTGAACGGATTGGGGGCGTTCTGCGCCAGCCAGGCACGCGCGGGAGCCGCCGGCGTCTTGCCGTTCGCGGTGATTCCCGACGACACCGCCGCGGCCGGCACCGTCATCGCCAGTGTGTACGACTGCGGTCCGATCGGCACCGAGGTGCCACGGACCTCGACCGTCCAGCGGCCAGCGACCGGTGAGACGACCTCGACGAGCTCCGAGGGATCACGCCGGTTGACGCCGCGTGTCGCCGGCGTGTCTGGCGACGCCGGATCGAGCACGAAGGGCGCATGGACCGCGCCGTCCGGCGCCCGCAGCACCAGGTCGAGATCATTGACGAGGTTCCGTGCCGACAGCGGTTGGCCAGGCGGGTCGTCCCAGGCGAGCATGGCGCGCAGCGTGTCGAGATCGGCCGGGACGTCGAAGGTGAGCGTGTTGACGGCACCCTGCACGAGGCTCGCCTCGAGGAGGACCGCGGCGTCGACCAGCGCCACGGCGCGCTCGGCGTCGACCAGCCCGTAGCCGTAGATGTAGTCCGGACCGGGACGACCAAGGTCCGTCGCGGTGATGCCGAGGATCGCCTTGTAGGTCGACGGCAGCGGCTCGAGCTCGCCGGCCCGCACCTGACCGAGTCGTTCGAGGACGAGCGCCGCCACCCCGGCGACGGCCGGCGTCGCCATCGACGTGCCGCACAGAACGGTGTGCCCGACGCAGCTCCGGGTCGACGTGATGCCATGATCGTCACCCACCTCGCAGCCCGGCGCCACCACGTCCGGTCGCAGACGACCGTCGTCGGTAGGCCCGAAACTCGAGAAGTCGCTGACGAGCCCGGTGTCCGAGTCGATCGATCCGACCACGATGCCGTTCTTGGCGGTGGCCGGGATGCCCGTCGTCCCGTAGCCGTCGCCGCAGCGAGCGTCCCCCTGTCGCTCGTTGCCGATCGCCCAGAAGCTCGCGAAGGGGCGGCCCAGAGAGCCGGCGGCAATGGCATCGACGAGCCGCGCCGTCACCTCGTAGTCGCCCTCGAGGTCGCACGCGTAGCCGTTCATGGCGATGTTGGAGCCCAGCGAGTTCGAGGCGAAGTCGGCGTCATGGAGGGCAATCGCCTCGGCGTAGTCCTCCTCGAGATCCTGTGGATTCCCGTAGAGACAGAGGGGTCTGCAGCTCTCGTAGTAGTAAGAGAGGACCTCCACGCCGGGCGCGACGCCGCGATAGCGTCCGTCGGACGCCCCGCCGGAGCCGCCGAGGATGCCGGCCACGTGCGTGGCGTGCGTGGAGACCGGCCCCTCCTCACCGAGGACGACGCGACCGCCCAGATCGGGCTGCGTCTCGCACAGCACCCCACCGTCGTAGAGCACCACACCGACGCCGCTGCCATCGAGGTCGCTCACGGCGGCACGCAGCGCGTCGACTCCGAGCGAGGCGCGCAGACCGTCCGCCAGCGTCCCCAGGGCAGGCGAGGCGGGCTCGATCCACTTCACGTCCTCGTCGGCGGCGATCCGCATCCAGGCACCTGGCTCGACCAGGAGCAGCGCGCCGCCCAGCGAATGGAGGCGACCGAGAACACGGGCGCCGGATGCGCGCTCGAGGCGGGCGAGTGCCGGATCGAGGGCGACGTCGCGGTGCATCTCGACGTAGACCGCGACGGCGTAGCCGGCCTCGGCGGCCGGCACGGTGGATGGGTCATCATCGCGCCGGGGACCGTCGATCGGCGCCCGGTCAGCGGCCCGCGTGGCGACCAGCGCGTGGCGCGGCGGCTCGCCGTCAGCGAGCGAAGGTGCGAGCTTGGCGGCGGGCTCGAGCGTGCCGATGTCGGCGATCGGCAGCTCGTCAAGGGGGTCGCCGTCGAGGTCCGGCGGCATGCGGGCGATCCAGGCGCCGCCGTCGAGCTGTCCCTGGAGCTCGATCCCGTGCGCGGCGAGCGCCTCGCGCCGCGCCGCATCGGCGGGACCGTCGAGCCGCAGGATGACGTGACGGGGCCGCGCCGCGTGCGCGGTCAGGCGGAGCGCATCGGTCACCGCCGGTCGATCGGCCGGCGGCGGCGGGATGGTGCGCGATCCGAGCTGGATCGGCGCCCGCACGCCCGGGCGGCAAGGATGGCTCGCAT
>JASFRE010000170.1:0-8115 GCA_050115055.1 Candidatus Eiseniibacteriota bacterium
GAAGCCGGCGACGTAGGCGCTGTGAGCACGGATCGCCGCGAGCTCGGTCTCGATGCGCGCCGTCAGGTCCGGCGGCGGCAGCAGCTCGCCGGACACCTCGAGCGCGATGAGCTCGGCGTCCGACGGGGAGACGGCGCCCGCAGATGCCGGAACGACGATGATCGCGAGGAGGCCGGCGAGCAGCAGGGCCGGGGTGCACGCCGGCACGCCGCGCGGCCAGGCGGCACGCGGCAAGGCGGCACGCCAGCGCGGCGGCGACTCCGGGGATGGTGCGAGGGATGGCGGCATGGTCGACTCTCGAGGTGGTACGCGGAGGGATCCGACCGGACCGTGGAATCGGTCGTGGTCGGCGAGGGGCATCACCATGAGTGTAACCCGCCAGGCGGCCCGGCGGCCAGCCGGAGCAGCGCACGGCCACCCGTCACCGTCAGCGTCGCGTCAACTCGAGGTCAAGTCGACGTCAACTCCGCGCCTGCATGCCACGGAGAGTCGGACGGCGACCCGGGTCCACCGGCCGCGCTGCCGCCGCGCGCACGGACGGCCGGCTCCCCGCACCGGCGCTCAGCGACGCAGCGCCACCTGTAGCGTCTTCACCGGTTGACGGGTGGCGTTCTCGACCACCGCGATGTACAGCCCCGGGGCCACCCGCCGGGAGCTGTCCGTCATCATGTTCCACGCCACCCGTCCGTTGACGGCGACGGTGTCCAGGAGACGGATCATGCGACCGTCGACGGTGTAGATCGACACCCGACCACCCGGCGGCACGCCGGCAAAGGTGACCGCCGGGCTCGTCGCGAGACGCGCCGGATTCGGGTAGACGGCCGGCGCCACGAACACCGGCGGGCTCTCACCGGATCCCCCACCCTGGGGATTGCCGGGTTCCTCCGGGGGGTCGACGCCCGAGGGGGGCCCGCCCGGCTCGTCCAGCAGGATGAGACCGTCCTCAGGCGGCAGCGTCACCATGCTGGTCAGCTCGCCGTTGTTGACCGCGGGATCCTGGAAACCCTGGATCCGGTAGTAGTCGGCGCCGAGATCGACGGTCAGTGGCACGTCGCCGGGATTGACCAGCGCCAGGCCGTGCTCGAAGTCGCGACGGAAGACACCACCTTGACCGGTGGTCAGCCGGATGGTGTCGAGGACGATCGTGCCGCCGTCCTTGACTCCGAAGTAGAGGTAGTAGCCGGACGCGGACCCCAGCGTGAAGGTGTCGCGCACGTGCCCCTCCGCGCCGGCGGACGGCATGATGTCGTGAATGCCGCTCGTCGGCACGCCGTCGCCCCCGACGCCGACGTAGAAGTAGGCGCTCGGCAACGCCTCGATGATCCGGTAGTCGAGCTCCAGGGTGAAGGTCGCGCCGGGCGGCAGCTCGAGGACCGCCGGGTCGGTGCAGGCGAAGGTATTCCAGTTCCGGGGCGGCTCGGCCTCCGCGCCGACCAGCGAGCGGGCACCGTCGATCACCCAGGCCGGGTCCTCGGTGATCCAGGTCCGGCCGTAGCCGCACGCCTCCAGGCCGGCCGGCAGGCCGCCCTCGAGGTCGTAGCTGGCCACCTCGTCGTAGCCGATCTCCTGGCGCTCGCCGAGCGGCCGTCCCAGCTCGACCTGGTACTCGTCGTAGATCGTGTTGTTGATGAACGGCGCCGCGGGCGGCTCGTGCCAGTAGACGCCGCCGACCAGGAGCGCCGAGCACAGGCCGTAGCGTACGGTGCGATAGTCGTCGATCTCGCCGCGCGTCGCGAACAGGAGCAGCGTCGGTGCGAGGCCCTGCTGACGGAAGCGATCGGCCTGCGTCAGGTTCTCCGACCAGCCGTGCCGCGGGAAGGCCTCGAAGAAGCGCCCGTTCTGATGCGGGTAGAAGGCCGCATCGCCGTTGCCGTCGACCAGGACCTCGTAACCGGCCTGGGCGCGGAAGTCCTCCAGCATGCTCTGGAGGCCGGCCTGCCACCAGGCGTTCAGCGAGTCGGGATCGTCCGCCACGCCGTCGAGGTCCATGTCCATCGATCCGTCGATGTAGTCGTTGAGCCAGGCGATCTCGCTGATGAAGTAATCCCAGTGGATACCGTCGAACTTGCCGGTGCCGAGGATGTCCCGGGCGGCGAAGTCGGCCAGGAGGTTGCCCCACGTGCGCCCGCCGATCACCGGGCACTTGCTGGTCAGGTTCATCATCTCCATGCCGGGCCACTGCTCGAAGGTGATGATCTCGCCCCGGTCGGTGCGGGCGTACCAGGCGTCCTCGACCTGCGGCATGAACAGGTTGACGATGTGTCCGGGATCGCCGGCCGACGGCACCGACAGGCCCATCGCATTGACGTAGGCCATGATGACCGCGTCCGGATGGAGCATGCGGACGGAGTCGATGACCGCCCCGTGGGTGGCGTCGACGTTCCACCAGGGAATCTGCACGACGTCGAATGGCGCGAGCTCTGTGGCCGGCACGTCGATCCAGCCGTGCTCGACGGTGAGCGTCTGTGGAAACGGCCCGTCGGGGAACTGGGCGGCGGCCGGGGACGCGATGCTCGCCGGCAGCAGCACGGCGAGCAGCAGGAGCATGGGAAGGCCCCCGGGCCCGTCTGGACACCAGGCGCGAGGTGCTCGGGAACGGGCAAAATGCCAGCCCGCCGCGTGCATACGGCCAGATCTCGTCGGATGGTTGTCAGGTGCTTGCATGGCTCTCACTGCGACCGGGCGGAGGATCTCGACGGCCGGGCGCGGGCTGGAGGAGGCGCAAGACCAAGTCGCGACGGTGCCAGGATGCGTGTCACGGCCTGCGCGTCCTCCCCCAGACCGGCTCGGGACAGCGGCCGCGGTCGCGGCCACGGTGCTGTGCCCAGGCAGGCACAGCAAAGGGCGTTCCCGGAGCGGCCAGAAACTGGACAGCCGGACGTCGGCGGCAGCAACGCGAGGGCGCGACGCGACCGTGCGGGCCGGTCGCCGGTGGGGCGACTACGGGGCGTCTGGCAGGCCGAGGCGCTGGCGCCAGTCGCCGAGCGCCTCGAGATCCGGGTCGCCGCGCGCCTGCTCCGCGAGGCGGGGGTTGAGCGCCACGGCGCGCTCGAGGGCGGCCATGGCGCCCAGGCGATCCTCGTTCGCGAGTCGCACGACGGCGAGATCGTAGAGCACCTCGGGCAACATGCCGGGTACCCGCTCGGCGCGCTCGGCGGTGCGCTCCTGCCAGACCAGCGCCTCGTCGTAGCGTCCGGCCACGTAGGCGTTCCAGCCGCGGTTCCATGCGTCGTTGACCATGGCCAGGTCGAGCAGCCGGCCGAGTTCCTGGACCGGCTCGAGGTGATCGTCGACGCGGATGTCGATCGCCTGGTCGGTATAGCCGCCGTAACCGGCGCCGGCCCGCGCCACGCGGAGCGCCGCCGACTGCTTGCCGCGGCTGTCGCCACCCGCCGCCTCGCCGGCCGCCAGTGCCCGGTAGAGGCGTTCCGCCAGCGGCTGGCCGGCCGATGCCAGGAAGCTGCGCTCCATCGCGGCCACCACCTCCTCGCCGGTCAGGATGTTGCCCTGCACGGCGTAGCCGGGGCCGGTGCGACCGCCGGCCCAGGCGTTGCAGCCCTCGCCGGTGTCAGTCGCCGAGCGGCCGCTGGCGTCGACGACCCCGACCTGGCGACGCTCCCGTCCGGCGTCGTCGCGTAGCAGCACCCGGAGCACCTCGTCCGGCTCGAGTCCGCGTTCGAGAAGGTCGAGCCCGCGCGCTCCGAAGCTGACGTTCGCGAACGCCTGGGTGGCGACCGCGCCGACCTCGGCCGCCGCGAACGGTACGACCGCGCCGACGGCGAAGAAGCGGCTGGCCACCGCCACGCCCACCTCCCCGGCCGCCGAGTCGGCGGCGACGATGGAGAAGGTCGCCGGTGCCGGCGGCGCCGCGGCGGACGGCAGGGCGGCCGCGGTCGCCAGCGCGACCACGGCGAGCGCAGCGCACCGCATCGGGAGGCAGGATCGAGTGCGCATCAGTAGAGCTCCTCGCGCCGCTGCTTGAGCACCGGCATGTACTCGCGGGTGGTCGCCACCGAGCCCTTGTCGATCTCGGCCACCAGCAGCGCCTCGCGATCCTCGGCGGCGCGCGCCAGGATGGCGCCGTAGGGATCGATGATGCAGCTCGAGCCGGCGAAGGTGATGCCGCCGTCGGTGCCCACCCGGTTGGCGGCGAGCAGGTAGACCTGGTTCTCGATGGCGCGGGCGCGCGTGAGCGTCTGCCAGTGGCCGACGCGCGGGAAGGGCCAGGCCGAGCAGACGACCAGCACCTCGGCCCCGTCGAGCGTCAACCGCCGGCTCACCTCGGGGAAGCGCAGGTCGTAGCAGATCGACACCCCCCAGAGCATGTCGCCGATCACCACCGTGTCCAGGCTGGCACCCGGCTCGATGTGCGCCGGCTCGTCGAGGAGCGGGTAGGCGGCGAGGTGGGACTTGCGGTACTTGCTCACCAGCTTGCCGGACGGATCGACGACCGCGGCGGCGTTGAAGAGCTTCGAGTCGGTGCGCTCCGAGAGCCCGCAGATGACGTGCACGCCGGCGGTGCGCGCCGCCTCGGCGACGTTGGCGAGCGGCGAGGCCGGGTCGTCGGGATCCCAGCGCGACGCCAGGTTCTGGATGGCCGCCAGCTCGTAGCCGGTGTCGACCATCTCCGGGAACACGACCACCTCGCAGCCCTTCTCCGCCGCCCGGGTGACGCGCTCGTGGATCCTGGTCAGGTTGGCGTCGATGTCGCCGGGCCGGCACTCGATCTGCGCGACGGCGATCTTCATGGTCTCGTCTCCTGTCGCCTGCTCCGACTCCGGGTCGCCGCTCTGCCGGCGGGCAACGGTCCGCGCGACCCCGCGAGGTCGGCGACCCGGAGCGGGCCGTGCCCCACCGCGACCGGACCGGACCATAGCATGCGTCGAGCGCCCCGGGAGGGTGGCCCGCGGCGAACCACCGGCCCGCCGATCGCGGTCCTCGTGCCGCCCGGCGCATCGTGTAGCATGGATCCGTCCCCTGCGGCGAGACGAGGACCATGATGACCCAGCCGAGACCGACGCCCCCGACCCCACCCCGGCACGACCACGTCTTCGGCCAGGACCGGAAGCGGCCCGGCGAGTCGCGCACGATCATCGTCATCGTGATGACCGCCACCATGATGGTGGTGGAGATCGTCGCCGGCATCGCCTTCGGCTCGATGGCGCTGCTCGCCGATGGCCTGCACATGGCCTCGCACGCCGCGGCGCTCGGCATCACGGCCACCGCCTACGTCCTCGCACGGCGACATGCGCACGACTCCGCCTTCAGCTTCGGCACCGGCAAGTTCAACGCGCTGGGCGGCTACACCGGCGCCGTGCTCCTGGCGCTGTTCGCGTTCTACATGGCCTGGGAGAGCATCTGGCGGCTCGCCCAGCCGGTCGCGATCGAGTTCGACCAGGCGATCGCGGTCGCCGTCGCCGGGCTGATCGTGAACGGCGTCTCCATCTTCGTCCTCGGAGACCATCACGGTTCCCACGATCCCGGCTCTCACGATGCTGGATCCCACGACCATCACGATCATCACGATCACCACCAGGGCGACCACGATCACAACCTGCGCGCCGCCTACCTGCATGTCCTCGCCGACGCCCTGACCTCGGTGCTGGCCATCATCGCGCTGTCCGCCGGCAAGTTCTACGGACTCCACTGGCTGGACCCGGTCATGGGCATGGTCGGCGCGTTCCTGGTGGCACGCTGGTCGGTCGGGCTGGTGCGCCTCACCAGCGGCGTGCTGCTCGATCGCCAGGCCCCGCCCCACATCGTCGACGCCGTGCGCACCGCCTTGGAGGCGGACGGCGAGACACGGGTCGCGGATCTGCACGTCTGGTCGATCGGGCCCGGGATCCACGGCGTCGTGGTGTCACTCGCGACCGAGCGCCCGGCGGACCTGGAACACTACCGGCGGCTCGTGCCCGAGGGACTGGGGCTCGTCCACTGCACGATCGAGGTCGTGCGAGCCGGATCGGCACCGAAGGAGGGAGCGGCCGCCGTGACGAGCGGGCACGACGCGGGCAGCTAGCGTTGCATGGCCTCGCGAACGGAGCGGATCAGCGCACCGGGGTCGGGGAAGCTGCCGGTGTCGAGCTTCGAGTAGATCGGCCGGTCATCGAGGAAGACCTCGAACCGACCGCCGCTCGATGGCACGAGCTCGTACTGCTCGATTCCGGTCTTCAGCTCGGGGAGGACCCGGGTCATCAGACTGATGACCTGCGGCTCGTAGTTTCAGGCGGCGCAGTAGATCACCTTCAGGCGCATCGTAACTCCTCGTGGCGGGCGTGCGGGGGCGGGAACGGCGTCAGCGGCCCTCGTCACGCTCCGTGGCGCCGGCCGCCGCCTCGCTGTTGAGAGGGACGATGTTGACGCGCCGATTCATGCGTCGTCCGGCCTCGGTGTCGTTCGGAGCCAGCGGCACCGCCTCCCCGTAGCCGACCACCTCCAGGCGCTCGGCATGGATGTCGGGGAACCGCTCGAGCAGGTGCTGGGCCACGGCGCGCGCCCGGCGCTCGGACAGCGCCTCATTATAGCGGGCGGGACCCGTGGCATCGGCATGCCCGGCGATCTCGACCCGGAGCTCTGGCCAGCGGCGCATCACCTCGGCGATGGACCCGAGCTCCGGCAGATAGGAGTCGCGCACGGAGCGGTCGTCGAAGTCGAAGAGCACCGGATCAAACTCGATGTGCGGCATCGCCGGCGGCGGGATCGGACAGCCGACGGCGTCGACGCGCTGGCCGGGTTCGGTCTCCGGACACTGGTCGAGGCCGTCGAAGATGCCGTCGAAGTCCGAGTCGAGCGGACAGCCGGCGCGCCCGACCCATGCACCGCGCGGCGTCTCGGGGCACTGGTCGAGGCCGTCCGGCACACCGTCGCCGTCGCCGTCGAGCGGGCAGCCGTCGGCATCGACGATGGCGCCGGCCGGCGTGCCCGGGCAGCGATCCGCATGATCCTCGACCCCGTCGCCATCGGCATCGGCCGGCGGCTCCGGCGCGCGCCGGCGGACGAGGCCGAGCGACACGCGATGCACATCACCGAGCACCCCGAACTCCTCGAACGCGTAGTCGAGGCTGAGCGCGCCGACCTGCACCCCGAGCCCTGCCGTCCAGTGCCGCAGCTCGTCGGCCGCGGCGCCGCCGCTCCGGTAGCCGAGACGGCCGGCGACCCCGAGCGCCGGCCCGCCCGCCCCACCGGTGACAGCGGCGTCGCCGTCACCGCGCGCTCCGGCGGCGCCGTTCCGCCAGGCGACCTCGCCGCCCAGACCCCACTCGAGCCGGCTGCCGGCCGCCTGCCAGAGATCGCCGACGCCGAGCACCCCGAAGCCGGACGTCGCCGGCGGCGGCTCGAGGAACTGCACGGCCAGACCCCCGCGCACGCTGCGCGGCAGCGGGTCGCTCTGCGTCGCGCCGTCGAGACGCTGCTCGCCGCCCAGGTGGGCGACGGTGACGCCGGCATCCACCCGCTCGTGGAGCTCGACCTGGGCGCCGAGGCTGGCGCTCACCCCCGTGTCGTCGTAGACGTCGGCGAGGACGGCGCGCCGCACGTCGAAGCGACCGCCGACGCGCGCCCGATCGCCCACCGGCAGTGCCGCGCCGGCGACGATCGCGACGTCCGAGGAGTGCACGCGATTGCCGGTCGGCTGGAAGTCGATCACCTCGTCGACGCTACCGAGGTCGAGGTAGGCGGCGCCGATCCCGACGACGAGCGTCCGCACCGGCAGCGCCAGGGCGAAGGAGGAGACGCGCGTGTCGACGAAGCGACGCTGGTGGTGGAGATCGAGTGCCGGCTCGGTGAGCGTGGCGAGCCCGGCGGCGTTGGTGAACAGACAGGTGGCGTCGCCGGCGATCGCCGCATAGGCGTGCGCCAGTGCCGCTGGACGGGCGCCGAGCCCGAGTCGCGTGACGGCGGTCGAGCGCGTGCCGGCATCGTCGTTGTCGGCCGCGAGCGCCGGACGCGCGCCTGGCACCGGCCCACCCGGGACGGGCAGGGCGAGCAGGACGAGCACGGCCAGCAGGAGGCCGGGCCTCCGCGGCGCCATCCGTGTCGACCGACCGCTCCTCATCGCGTCACCACCAGGCGTTGCTTGCGGACCTCGCCGGGCGACTCGAGGACGACGACGTAGAC
>JASFRE010000171.1:0-8104 GCA_050115055.1 Candidatus Eiseniibacteriota bacterium
CTCCCATGTGGCGGGTGAGCCGCGACTTCGGCACGAACGCCTGGATCATGCCGGAGATGGCGTAGCCGAGCACGAAGGCCCAGCCGGCCTTCCAGAAGAACCCGAGCGACGTGCTGGCGGCCTCCCGCCATCCCTCCCACCAGTCCATGATCACACCTCCCTGCCGGCGTCCGGCGAGGCGCCGGCCGCCTGCCGTGCCTCCCGGCCCAGCTTCCATTCCTCGATCCCGCAGAAGAGCGTCGGTACTACGAACACGGTGATCAGCACCACCGTCATGCCGCCGAAGGAGGGGATCGCCATCGGCACCATGATGTCCGAGCCGCGCCCGGTCGAGGTGAGGACCGGCAGGAGCGCCAGGATGGTCGTCGTCACCGTCATGAGCGCCGGCCGGATGCGGCGCTTGCCGGCCAGGACGGTCGCCTCCCGCACCGCCTCCAACGTCTCCGGTCGCCGCGCGGCGAACGTCTGGCGCAGGTAGGTCGCGATGATCACGCCATCGTCGGTGGCGATGCCGAAGAGCGCCAGGAAGCCGACCCAGACCGCGACGCTCAGGTTCATCGGATGCACCTGGAACAGATCGCGGAGGTTGGTGCCGAACAGCGAGGCGTCCAGGAACCAGTTCTGCCCGTAGAGCCAGAGCATCAGGAAGCCGCCCGACCAGGCGACGAAGATGCCCGAGAAGACCAGCAGCGTGGTCGGCACCGAGTGGAACTGGAAGTAGAGGATCAGGAAGATGACGAGGAGCGCCAGCGGCAGGATGACCGCCAGCTTCTTCTGGGATCGCACCTGGTTCTCGTAGCTGCCGGCGAACGAGTAGCTCACGCCCTCCGGAATCACGAGCTCGCCGGAGTCGATCTTGGCCCGCAGGTAGCGATCGGCGTCCTCGACGACGTCGACCTCGGCGTTCCCGGGGCGCAAGTCGAAGACCACGTAGGCGACGAGGAAGGTGTCCTCGCTCTTGATCACCTGCGGACCGCGCACGTAGCGGATCTCGGCCAGCTGATCGAGGGGGATCTGCGAGCGGTCGGCGGCCGGCACCAGGATCCGTCCCAGCGCCTCGATGTTGTCGCGCAGCTCGCGGCTGTAGCGCACGCGCACGGGATAGCGCTCGCGGCCCTCGACGGTCGTGGTGATGGTCTTGCCGCCGATGGCGATCTCGATCACGTCCTGCACCTGACGCACGTTGATCCCGTAGCGGGCGATCGCCTCCCGGTCGACGTCGATCTCCAGGTACGGCTTGCCGACGACGCGGTCGGCGATCACCGCCGCCGGCTGCACCGAGGGGACCTCCTTCAGGTAGTGCTCGATATCGATCGCCACCTGCTCGATGGTGTCGAGGTCCGGTCCCTTCACCTTGACGCCCATCGGCGCCCGCATGCCGCTCTGCAGCATCACGATGCGCGCGGCGATCGGCTGCAGCCGGGGCGCCGACGTGGTGCCGGGGATGCGGGCCGCGGCCAGGATCGCGTCCCAGATGTCGTCGGGCGACTGGATCTGGTCGCGCCACTGGCGATACGGCCGGCCGTCAGGGTCCGGGATCAGCTCGCCGTACTCGTCGCGCACGAACTCGCCGCGCCGCGTGTCGTAGCGGAAGCGCAGGCGATGCCCGCGCGCGTCGACCCGGTATTCCGACTTGTAGTTGACGATGGTCTCGATCATCGAGATCGGCGCCGGGTCGAGCGGGCTGTCGACGCGACCGATCTTGCCGACCACCGACTCGACCTCCGGCACCGCGCGCATCGCCATGTCCTGCTTCTGGAGCACGTCGAGCGCCTCGCCGATCGACGCGTGCGGCATCGTGGTCGGCATGAAGAGGTAGGAGCCCTCGTCGAGCGGCGGCATGAACTCCTTGCCGAGTCCCGGCAACGCATGCCGCGCCGCCACCCAGGGGCGGCTCGATCTGAGCGCGGTGGCATCGAGACCGATCGCCTCGATCGCCCCCGGTACGAACCCGAAGACACCCTCGAAGCCGAGCCAGATCGTGCCGCCGAAGAGGACGAGCGCCGCCGGCAGGACCAGGAACTGCCGCTTGTGGGTCAGGCACCAGCGCAGGATCGGCTCGTAGGCGCGCTGGAAGAGCTGGATGAGCACCAGGATGCCGCCAAGCAACAGCGCGACGAAGAGGAAGTTCGCGAGCTGGCTCTTGCCGGCGCCGAGCGGCATCCAGTGCCCCGCGAGGATCCAGCCGACCAGGACGACCAGGAGGAGGTTGGCGAAGAGCGGCCCGCGCCCGCTGAACCGCGACGGCAGACGGGGCTCGAGCAGGCGATAGGCGGCGACGACGAGGAGCGCCAGGCCGAGCCACCAGGCGAGCAGGAGACCGACCGCCAGGCCGGCCGCCGCGAGGACCAGCGGTCCGGCGTGGCGTGCCAGCCGGCCGCTCGCCGCGGCGCCGGCGCGCGGGAGCCGGAGCCGTGACCAGCGGGAGGACAGCAAGACGTGAGCGAGTGGCGGCAGCACCGTCAGCGCCACGATGACCGAGGCGATGAGCGCGAAGGTCTTGGTGTAGGCGAGCGGCTTGAAGAGCTTGCCCTCGGCCGCCACCATGGTGAAGACGGGGAGGAAGCTCACCACCGTGGTGGCGATCGCCGTCGCGACCGCGCTGCCGACCTCGGAGGTGGCGCGGTAGATCACCTCGAGGCGGCTCTCCCCCGGATCGGCGGCGTCGAGGTGTCTGAGCGTGTTCTCGATCACCACGACACCCATGTCGACCATGGTGCCGATGGCGATGGCGATGCCCGACAGCGCCACGATGTTGGCGTCGACCCCGAACAGCTTCATGCCGATGAACGCCATGAGCACCGCGAGCGGCAGCAGCCCGGACACCATGAGCGAGCTGCGGAGGTGCATCACCATGACGATCACCACGATGATGGTGACGAGGATCTCGTCCGTGAGCGCGCGGTTCAGCGTGTCGAGCGTCTCCCAGATGAGACCGGTGCGATCGTAGAAGGGAACGATCGTCACCTGCGACACCGTACCGTCGGACAGGGTCTTGCGCGGCAGCCCGGGCGTGATCTCGGCGATCTTCTCCTTGACGTTCTTGATCGCCGCGAGTGGGTTCTCGCCGTAGCGCACGACCACGACGCCGCCCACCACCTCGGCCCCCTCCTTGTCGAGGGCGCCGCGCCTGAGCGCCGGCCCGAGGCTCACGTGCGCGACGTCGTCGATGGTGATGGGAACGTTCTCCACCATCTTGATGACCGACTGCTCGATGTCCTCGATCGATTCGATGAAGCCGAGCCCGCGGATCACGTACTCGACGCGGTTGACCTCGATGGTGCGCGCCCCGACGTCGACGTTCGACATCTTGACGGCGCCGAACACCTCGTCGAGCGTCACGTCGTAGGCGCGCATGGCGTCGGGATCGACGTCGATCTGGTACTCCTGCACGAAGCCGCCGATCGACGCCACCTCGGCCACGCCGCCGGCGCCGAGGAGCGCGTAGCGCACGTACCAGTCCTGGATGGTGCGGAGTTCGTGCAGGTCCCAGCCGCCGGTCGGGTGGCCGTCGGGATCGCGGCCCTCGAGCGTGTACCAGAACACCTGGCCGAGGGCGGTGGCATCCGGCCCGAGCGTCGGACTCACCCCCTCCGGCAGCGTGCCGCCCGGGAGGCTGGCGAGCTTCTCGAGCACGCGCGACCGCGACCAGTAGAACTCCACGCCCTCGTCGAAGATGACGTAGATCGACGAGAAGCCGAAGAAGGAATAGCTGCGGATCGTCTTGACGCCGGGGACGCCGAGCAGGGAGACCGTCAGCGGGTAGGTGATCTGGTCCTCGACGTCCTGGGGTGAGCGCCCCTTCCACTCCGTGAAGACGATCTGCTGGTTCTCCCCGATGTCCGGGATGGCGTCGACCGGCACCGGATCGCGCGGCAGCCCCGGGAACTGCCAGTCGAAGGGGGCGACCAGCACGCCCCAGACAACGATCGCCACCACGAACAGGAACACCACGAGCTTGTTCTCGAGGCAGAAGCGGATCACCCGGTCGAGGATCGACACCGGCTCCCGGACTGGCATGGACTCTCGTTCAGTCATCGTCCGCCCCGCGTTCCGTTCGGTCCCGTGGTCCTCGTGGCCTCACTTCGCGTCCCGTGCCGCGAAGGTCTCGCGGATTTCACCGCAGCGCAGCATGCGCGCGCCGAAGTAGGGGTTCCGGATCTCCTTCGACTGCTGCAGCCAGCTCGCCCCGGCGTTGTCGAACGCCATCGGACACCAGGCCGAGAAGTACGTCGCCTCGCCCCCGTGCCCGAGGCCGCGCTGCAGATCGAGCACGGCGGTGCTCAGGTCACGGAAGGCGACGCGAGCGGCCGCGATCTCCCCGGCGCGCGCACCGGCATCGGTGGCGGCCTGGATGGGCGCCGCCTCCTCCATCCAGGTCGCGTGCGCGGCGGGTGTCAGCGCGTCATGCTGCACCGCTCCGGCGGCCGCCTCGACGGCGGCGAAGCCCGCCCGCGCCGCGGCGAGATCGTCGTCGGCGAGCGCCTCCTGCACCGCGAAGTAGGCGTCGTAGAGCGCGCCGAGCGACGCGATCACTGCATCCGGCAGCTCGACCGGCCCGCCGGTCGCCGCCGGCTCGCCGGCGCCGTGCCGGTGCGCGTCGGCGTCGGCCGGCTCGCCGTCACTGCCCATCATGCTGGGCCTGGCCTGGATCTGGAGCGCGCTGTCGATCTTGAAGTTGCCGTTCACGACGACGCGCTCGCCCTCGTCCAGACCGTCCTCGACCAGGTAGAAGTCGCCGGCGCGCGGCCCGAGGACGACCTCGCGCCCCTCGAAGGTCGGGCGCTCGCCGGGTTGCTCGACGTAGACCACCGCCCGCGTGCCGGTGATGAGCGGTGCCGAGGCGGGAATGACCAGCGGCGCCTCGGCGGGCGCGTCCGCCGCCACGAAGCCGAGCTCCTCGGCGGGTACGAGGTCCATGCCGCAGACCGGGCAGGTGCCGGGGCCGTCGCGCACGATCTCGGGATGCATGGGGCCGATCCACTTGCCGGCCAGGTCCGGATCCATGGTGCGACCGCCGCGGGCGACGCGGGCGTGGACCACGGCGCGCACGAACATCTCCGGCTTCAGCTTGAGATCCGGGTTCGGCACGTTGACCCGCACCTTGACCGTGCGGGTGCGCGGGTTGAGCACCGGGTCGATGAAGGCGATGCGTCCCCGGAAGACCTCGCCCGGCAGGGCCTCGGTGGTGAACTCGACCTCCTGACCGTAGTGGAGCCAGATCAGGTCGGACTCGTACGCGTCGAGCTTCACCCAGACGACGGAGAGGTCGGCGATCCGGTAGATCGGCGTGCCGGTCTGCACGTACTCGCCCTGGGTCGCGTTCTTGTGGACGACGATGCCGCCGATCGGCGAGTAGATCGTCACCCGATCGAGCGGCTCGCCCCGCGTCTCGATCGCCGCGATCTGGCGCTTCGAGAGGCCGAGCAGCTCGAGCTTGTCGCGGGCCGCCTCCACGGTCGCGCGGGTCGACTCGCGGACGCTCTCGAGGCGACTCTGCGCGAGTTCCTCCACCGCGCGCAGCGATTGCAGGAGCTCCTCCTGGGCCGAGATCAGATCGGGGCTGTAGAGCTCGACCAGATGATCGCCCTGGCGCACCGGGATGCCGGTGTAGTCGACGAACAGCCGCTCGAGACGCCCCGGCACCCAGGCGGTGATCGTCTTGACGCGGGTCTCGTCGGTCTCGACCTTGCCGACCATGCGGATCCGGGCGTCGACGAAGCGGCGCTCCACCGGAATGCTCTGGATGTCGGCCAGCCGCCGTGCGGTCTCGGACAGGGTGAGCACGCGCGGATTCTCCTCGTCCGCCGGCTCGGTCTCGAGCGGGATGAGATCCATGAAGCAGATGGGGCACTGGCCCGGCTCCGGCAGCTTGATCTGCGGGTGCATCGAGCAGGTCCAGAGGGTCGGTTCGCCGCCGCCGGCGCCGGCACCGTCCCCATCGTGTCGCGCCGTCCCGTGGTCTCCGCGGTCGCCGCCCAGGGCGAGGCCGATGGCGAAGGCGATCGCCACGATCAGCACCAGGGCGAGGCGCGAGCGGCGCAGACGATCGATGATCCGGTTCCGGTTCATGGCACCTCCTCCAGCGATGCGCTGCCGCCAGCGAGCATCTCGAGCTCGGCGAGTCGTCGCGCACGAGCCGCCAGCGCGCGCTCGTACGAGAGCTCGAACTCGAGCAGCACGCGCTGGGCATCGATCACGTCCAGGAAATCACCGCTGCCGGCAGTGAAGGCGGTCTCGGACGCCTCGAGCGACTGCCGGCCCTTGGGCACCAGCGTGTCCCGGTAGAGGCCGATCTTGCGCTCGGCATCGCGGTAGGCGTACAGGGTCTGCTCGAGCTCCGTCTCCAGCCGGCGGGCGCGGCCGGACCGGCGGGCCTCGGACGCCGCCAGGCCGGCCTGGGCCTCGCGCTTGCCGGCACGGTAGGCGCCCCACCAGATCGGCAGGTCGATCGCCATCGAGGCGACGATGGGGTCCTTGCCGCTGTCGGGGATCGACGGATCCAGCGCCTGGCCGGTGATGGTGACCCCGAGCCCGAGCATCAGGTCGGGGTAGAAGGCCTTGCCGGCCAGCGCGAGGCGCTTCTCGCCGGCGGTGATCTCGTGGTCGAGTGCGCGCAACTCGGGATTCCGCGCCAGGACCCGTGCCCGCAGCTCGGCCTCGTCGACGCGCAGCGTGTCGGTGTCGATCGTCTCGGGCCACGCCAACGGTGCCGCGGGGGCGCGATCGATCAGCGCGTTCAGACGGGCGACGAGCGGCCGCCGCCGGTCCTCGAGCGCCGCCAGCCGCTCCCCGAGACGTCCGAGCTCGACCTGCGCCTTGATGACGTCGCCGTGCTTCGCGGAGGCCGTCCGGTAACGGATGCGGGCCACCTCCTCCAGGTCGCCGAGGAGCTCCAGGTTGCGGCGGGTGATCTCCACCTCGCGCCCGAGGAGGTAGTAGTCGGCATACGCATCCTCGACGCGGACGAAGAGCCCCAGCTTGACCGCCACGTAGCGCTCCAGGGCCGCCTTCGCCTCCGCCGAGGCCGCCTCGCCGCGCAGGCCGAGGGTGCCGAACCAGGGCACCGCCTGGCTGATCCCGATCCGCCCGCGCTGCGGGCCGACCCGCGTCTCCACCTCGCGAATCATGTAAGCGAGCTCGAGCCGCGGATCGGGCAGCGAGGCGACGCGCGCGGGGCGCTCGGCGGCGGCCCTTGCCTGCGCGAGGGCGGCGGCCAGCTCGGGATTCCGGACCGCAGCGAGTACGAGATAGTCGGCGAGCCGAGAGGGATCGACCTGACCGGCGATCAGCGAGTCGGCGCGCCGCGCGAAGTCGGGGTCGACCTCGACGGTGAACGTCGGATCATCCGGGGGGTCATGCGGCGCCGCGGCGTCGCCGGCGATCGTGATGCCGGTCCCGCTGTCCGTCGCGGCACTCACCCCCGAGGAGAGCGCAGCCAGGACGAGAGCGGCGAGCAGCGTTCCCCGCGAGCGGCATCTACGACACGATCTCCACCATCGCATGACGGCTCCTCGTTGATCGGGCGCGTGCAGGCCCGGGACATCACAGCGCGTCGCGTGCAGGCACGCGCTTCGCTGGCCGGTGAGCGGGCAGCGTCCAACGGAACGGCCCCGGGCCCGGAGGAGAATCGGCACGGAACGGCCTGCGGTGGGCACTCACCGTGGGTCGGGCGAAGCGCACCCGGCGGTCGCCCGGGCGGCGGTCCGGTCGCCGATCCTAGCACGGCCGGTCGCGCGCCGTTCGGGACGGCGCGCGCTCGCCGCCGGCGCATGCGGTCGGTCGGCTCAGTCGTCGCTCGCCCGATCGTGATCGCCCGTGTCCGTGCTCGGTGCGCCGTGATCCGCGTCGTGGTCGGTCCCGACCGCCAGCTGCGCGACGTAGGTCACCGTCTCATCGGTCGCCGGCAGATCGTCGACACGGACCTGCGTCTCGACGGGACCCGAGGTGGACTCCGGCAGCATCATGCTTCCAAAGAGGAGATTCTGCTGGAACAGCGTCATGCCGCCGCACGCCTCGCACTGTCCCGGTTCATGCTGCGTCATGCCGGGGTGCATGGGACAGTAGTAGAGCGCCGGCTCGCCGTCGGCCGGGGCGCGCGAGG
>JASFRE010000172.1:0-8084 GCA_050115055.1 Candidatus Eiseniibacteriota bacterium
CGCCACCTGCTGGCGCGCCTCGCGCTTCCGGCCGGCGTCCAGGACGGCACCGTCCTCGAGACCCCGATCAGCAGGCCGGGTCACACGCCGTGGCGGCTGCGCCTTCACGTCCGCGTCGCCCCCTTCCGAGAGCGCGGTTTCAGATAGAAACGCGTGTTTCCGATGGCGTTCCTGATCGGAACGTCACCCTCGGCGCAGCGCTTCCGGGTCCGGCGGTACGGCCCGCCGGTCATTCCCCAGACGGCCCGGACCGGCCGCGAAATACACTTGAGATCAAGGACTTAGGATCGACCGCAGACCGCGGGTCGGGCAATCCCGGGAGGGCGCCGTTGCCGGTGCCGGATGGCACGAGGCCTGCTCCGCGATCGCCGCGAGTGGGTCGATGAGCACCCACCAGCGTGTGACCCGCAGCGCCCGGACGACCCGACGTCGGATCGGGAACCCGGCGATGCGACAGGTCGAAGATCGGGAGGACTCAGCATGCGAACGACGTGGGACGTCTTTCGAGAGATGGACGCGCTGCGACACGAGGTCGATCGCGCGTTTCGCGATGCGGGTCTGGGCAGGATCATGTCGCCGAGATTCGACGTCTCCTTCCTGCCTGGCCGCGGCGCGCGCGCCTATCCGTTATTCAATGTGACCGAGGACGAGGAAGCCTACCGGGTCGAGGCGCTCGCACCCGGCATCGATCCGGAGTCGCTGCAGGTCAGCGTGATCGAGAACCGGCTGACCGTGAGCGGCGAGAAGAAGACGGCCGATGGCAGCGCCGTGCCAGCCGACGCCTACCACCGGGTCGAGCGTGCGGCCGGACGCTTCGCGCGCCAGATCGCGCTGCCCGGCCTGGTGGAGGCCGCGAAGGTCGATGCCGCCTATCAGGACGGCATCCTGGAGATCACGCTGCCCAAGGCGGAGTCGGCGAGGCCACGCGAGATCTCGGTCCGCGTGAGCTAGGGACCACCGGCGAGAGACCGCGTCACGCAAGCAACGGCGCGAGGAAAGGAAGGTGTTCAGAGATGGCCGAGACCACCGTGCCAGCCAAGACCGATGAGCAGGCGCGCGATCTGTCGACGCGCGAGGAGACCCGCTACATCACGCCGGCGGTCGACATCTACGAGACCGATGACGGGCTCGTCGTGGTCGCCGACGTTCCCGGCGTCAAGCGCGACGGCGTCGACGTGCGCGTGGTCGACGGGATCCTGACGATCCAGGCGACGGCGAGCCGCGCGAGAGAGGGCTCGATGCTGTCGCAGGAGTTCGCCCTGGGGACGTTCTACCGGCAGTTCGAGCTGCCCGACAAGATCGACCAGGAGAAGATCAGCGCCGATCTCAGAAACGGCGTGCTGAAGCTGACGCTGCCCAAGGCGGAGTCCGTCAAGCCCAAGCAGATCGAGGTGCGGGTGAGGTAGCAGCTCGGCAGCGACGCCGCACCGAGGACAGCATGGGGGACGGTCCACGGGTGGATCGTCCCCACCCCCACGCGCTTTGACACCCGATGGGTCGGTGACAGAGCGCCCATCCCCGGGGTCGCTGCCACATGCCGCGAGTTGTCACCAGGACGGCGACATGGTCCAATGGCTGCGCGAGATCATTCGATCGGGAATGGGGGGAAGCGGTGCGCGCACGGTGTCTGTCGCTGCTGGTCCTCGGCGTCCTGCTCGGACAGCTCGACGTCCCCTCCTGCCAGGCCCAGCCCGCCTCCCGGAGCTTTGACCTGGAGTCGACGGAGGTCGGCGTCACCTATGCGATCGACGTCGTGCTACCGGCGGCCGCGGCGTCGAGCGACTCGAGCCGCGACCATCTCTACCCGGCCATCTACTGCACCGACTGGTTCGTGCTCGGCGACTACCTGCGATCATTGCCGAGACTCATGGACATGGGGCGGCTGACCGAGCCCTTCGTCTTCGTCGGCATCTCCGAGCCGGGCGGTGGCCACGAGTGGGCGGTCGCCCGGACCCGTGACTTCACCCCGGCCCGGCCATCGGACGACTACTCCGTGCAGCATACCTATGAGCCCGCCATCGATTCGGCCGGCGGCGCCGCACGTTTCACCGCCTTCCTCGCCAACGAGCTCGTCCCGCGGATTGAATCGGAGTTTCCGGTCGACCCGGCGCGTCGCGCATTCGCCGGTTACTCGCTCGGAGCGCTGCTCGGCACACACCTCGTCGTCCACGATCCAGGGCTCTTCCACGATTTCCTGCTCGGAAGTCCATCGCTCTGGTTCAACGACTTCACACTGGCGGGAGAGTTGGCCGGGATGCCCGCCGCGCGGCTGGAGTCGGTCGATAGGATCTACCTGTCGGTCGGCGAGAAGGAGTCCTGGGAGATGCTGAGAGGCTTCGGGATGCTCCGCAACGCCCTCGAAGCCCGAGGCATGGAACCGTCGCGACTCCGTGCCGAGATCATCGAGGGTGCCGGTCACGTCGGCGCGATGCCGATCGCTCTCTACAACGGCATCCGGTTCCTCATGCAGCCCCGGTGATGGACGGGGCACGGCCGCTGTCGCAGGACCGGTCGCACTGAACGGAGCCGCTCGCGGGTCGAGTCGCTGAAAAACAGGTCGCATCTCAAGCCGTCATGGCGACCGGGACACGCCCGCGCGCACCTCACGCGCGGATCTGCGCGCGACTCCAACGGTGACCGCGTCGTTCTCCCATCGAGCCACTGGGAATACTGTGTGCGTGTGAGACGCCGCGCCGCGTGCCTTCGCACCGTGTACACGCGATGGCACGTCGACACGCCGTGCAGCACGCCGCTTTGCGCGGGCCGCGTCACACACCGCGTTGTACAATCTTATGGAGCCTCGCAACCGGACGGCCTGTCCCAACCCCGGAGGTCAAACCCATGCGCCCCCCTCTGCCACTGGCATGCTGCCTCGCCGGCGTGCTGGCGCTCATTGCGTCCAGCACGTCCCACGCCACGACCATCGTCCAGCACTACGATTTCGCCACGCCCACGATCTCATGGACCGACACAGATCACCACCGCGTCGTCCTCGACGGAACCTGGAGCTACGGTGCGCCGGGACAGCCGGTGCTGCCCATGGCACCGGCACGCATCCTGCTGCCACCGGGCGAGACGATCACCTCGATCGAGGTCGTACCGGGAGAGTGGGTGCCGATCGCGGGCACCTATCTCGTGGAGGTGGGCCAGCCCCAGCATCCACTGAGCGACGCCGGTCCGCACCGGCGCGTGCCGGCCGATCCGGCGCTCTACGGCTCGGCGCAGCCCTTCCCCGGGCGACTCCACGACGCGCCGACGGTCGGTCTCTTCCGCGGCCATCGCATCGCGCAGCTGGCGCTGCATCCGGTCGAGTACGTGCCCGCCACTGGCACCCTGCGCCACCTCGAGAGCCTCGAGCTGCGGATCACGACCGCGCCGAGCGGCGAGGCGCTCGCCGAGTGCGCGCGCATGCTGCGCCGCGACGCCGCCACCACCGCACGGGTGGCGCGGATGGTCGACAACGCGGCGGCGCTGGCCGACTACGAGGTCGTGGCCCCGCTCGGCGGCGGCCGCCTGCTCGACCCGGAGGCCCGCTACAGCTACGTCATCGTCACCACCACCGCCTGGGCCGACGGGCTCGACGAGCTGGTCGACTTCGAGACCCAGCGCGGTCACAAGACCGGTGTCTTCACCATCGACTGGATCCTCGCCAACTACCCGGGCGGCGTCGACACCCAGGACTCGATCCGCGACTTCGTGATCGATGCCTACCAGACCTGGGGCATCCAGTACCTGCTGCTGGTCGGCGATGCACGCGACTCGAACGGCGTGCCCCACCGCGGCCTCTACTCGACCACCGACTACGGCACCTCGGATTCGGACATCCCGGCCGACATGTACTACGGCTGCCTGGACGGCACCTGGAACGACGACGGCGACGGTTACTGGGGCGAGCCAGGCGAGGATGACCTCTATCACGAGGTCGCGGTCGGCCGCGCCTGCATCGACACGCAGGCCGAGCTCGAGAACTTCGTGACCAAGGTGACGCGCTACCGGACGCAGCCGATCGTCCAGGAGTGCAGCGAGGCGCTCATGGTCGGCGAGCTGCTCTGGAGCGACCCGACCTGGGGCGGCGACTACAAGGACGAGATCCTGTTCGGCGCCTCCACGCACGGCTACACGACGGCCGGCTTCCCGCTCTCGATGAACGTCGGCGTGCTCTACGACCGCAACTCCACCTGGAGCAAGACCCAGCTCATCACCCTCATGGAGAGCGGCCTCAACATCGTCAATCATCTCGGACACTGCGATGTCGACTACGCGATGAAGATGTACCTGTCTGACATCCCGTCCTTCGACAACGACGGCACCGTCCACAGCTACAACTTCGTCTACAGCCAGGGCTGCTACTGCGGCTCGTTCGACAACCGCACGTCGGGAGGCTCCTACACCAGCGACTGCTTCGCGGAGACCTTCCAGACCGACGACGACGGCGCGGTCGCGGTGATCATGAACGCGCGCTACGGCTGGGGGCAGCACGAGAGCACCAACGGCTCCTCGCAGTACTTCGACCGCGAGTTCTTCGACGCCATGTTCGGCGAGGCGATCTGGCCGGTGGGGCTCGCCAACGACGACTCGAAGATGGACACCATCTGGGCGATCAACTACGGCGCCAACCGCTACTGCTACTACGAGCTCAACGTCTTCGGCGACCCGGCGATGCATCTCTGGACCGGTGAGCCCGGCACCCTCGTGGTCGACGCGCCGTCGTCGGTCTTCATCGGCCAGCCGGTCATGGAGGTGAGCGTGAGCGACGGCGGTGGCGGTCCGGTCGCGGGCGCCACCGTCACCGCCTACACCGAGGACCTCGCGGTCTACACGGTCGGCATGACCGACGCGACCGGCATCGCGGTGCTGCATCCCGAGGCGCAGTACCCGGGCACGCTGTCGGTGCGGGCAACGGCGCACGACTTCCTGGACGGCACCGACGAGCTGGCGATCGTGCCGCCGTCGGGCCCGTACCTGGTCCTCGATGGCTGCACGGTGCTCGACGCCGGCGGCGACGGCGATGGCGTGCTCGACGCCGGCGAGACCGTCGACCTCGAGGTGACGCTCGAGAACGTCGGCATCGAGCCGACGACCGGGGTCACGGCGACCGTGTCGACCGACGATCCGCACGTGGACGTCACCGGGCCAATGCAGGCCTTCCCGGACATCGCGGCCGGCACCACCGGGACCTGCCTGGCGCCGTTCGTGCTGCAGGTCCTGGGCACGGTGCCGGACGGGCACGTGGTCGCGTTCACGATCGACATCGCGTCGAACGAGGGCCAGTGGGACGGGCACTTCAACCTCGGGGCGGAGGCACCGGTGCTCGAGGCGCGCGACATGACCGTCGACGACGCGGCCGGCGGCAACGCCGACGGCGGCGCCGACCCGGGCGAGGTGATCGCGCTGGTCGTCGAGCTGGCGAACGTCGGCCACTCGGCCTGCGGCGAGGTCTCGGCGCTGCTCAGCTGTGCGCACCCGGATGTCACGGTACTCGGCGCCGGCGGCAGCTGCCCGGGGGCGGCGATCGGCGGTGAGGGCGTGGTCGGTGTCTTCCAGCTCGAGATCGGGGCCAGCTGCCCGGACCCGGCGATGATCCCGTTCCAGGTCGAGCTCACCGGGGCGATGGGCTTCGCGACGACGCTCGACTACGAGCTGGCGGTCGGCCCGTGGTTCGATGACGGCGAGGCCGATCGCGGCTGGACGCTCGGCGCGCCGGACGACGACGCCTCGACCGGGCACTGGGTCCGCGAGGAACCGGTCGGCACGGTCTACAACGGCTCGCAGTGCCAGCCGGAGCTGGATCACACCGCCGACCCGGCGGAGATCTGCTTCGTGACCGGCAACGCCGACCCGGGGGCGGCGGCCGGGACCAACGACGTCGACAACGGCAAGACGACGCTCCTGACTCCGGTCTTCGACCTCGCCGACGCGGTGTCGGCGACGGTCTCCTACTGGCGCTGGTACACCAACGACCTCGGCAACAACCCCGGCGAGGACTGGTGGTCGGTCGACGTGACGGCCGACGGCGTCTCCTGGACGCACCTCGAGTACACGCAGACCAGCGCCAACGTCTGGACCGAACAGACGTTCGACCTGGGCGCCCACGTGCCGTTCACCGATCACTGCCAGCTCCGGTTCGTGGCCGACGATCAGTCGCCCGGCGCCCTGGTCGAGGCGGCGATCGACGACTTCGCGCTCGATGTCGTCCGCTCGGTGTCGGCGGGCCTGTCACCGGTCGACGTCGACGCGGTGCGGGCCGCCAATGGCTTCGTGTCGATCAGCCCGAATCCGTTCAACCCGGCGACGCGCATCACCTACCGGGTCGGTAGCGAGATGCCGGTCGAGCTCGGCGTCTACGACGTCCAGGGTCGCATGGTGCGCAAGCTGGTCGACGGGACGGTCGAGGCGGGAACCCACACCGTCGCCTTCGACGGCCGGAGCACCGCCGGACGGATGCTGGGGTCGGGGATCTACTTCCTCAGGCTCGAGACGCCGGCGGTGCTCGAGGTGCGGCAGGTGACGCTGGTGAAGTGAGGCGGCGCGCTCCATCGAGGCGATGCGCAGCGGCGACGCAAGCGCCGCTCCCCGGCGCGCCGACCATCTGCACGGTCCGCGGGCCTGGTTCATGCCGGGCCCGCGTGCCGTTTCCGCCGGCTGGATCGAGATGATAGACTCCGACTCGTTCGAATCTCTCTGACTCGTTCGAACCTCTCTGACTCGTTCGAACCTCTCTGAGCTCTCCCGAGAGCGGCGACCGAGTTCGCCGTCGACACCCGTCGCTCTCGCATCACTGGAGACAGGCGATGCAGTGGCAGGTCGCGGTGATCGGGGCCGGCGCCGCCGGGTTGCTGGCGGCGGAGCGCGCCGCACACCGTGGTCCGAGCACCCTACTCATCGAGAAGAACCGCAAGCCCGGCGCCAAGATCCTCATGTCCGGCGGCACGCGCTGCAACGTCACCCAGGCCACGGACCGGCGCGGCATCGCCGCGGCCTTCGGCCAAGCAGGACGCTTCCTGCACTCGGCACTGGCGGCACTCGGTCCTGGCGATCTCGTCGCGCTGCTCGAGGAAGCCGGCGTCGCCACCAAGGTCGAACCGAACGGCAAGGTCTTTCCGGTGAGCGATCGGGCGCGCGACGTCCTGTCGGCGCTCGTCGGCCGGCTCGAGCGGAGCGGCGCCGAGCTGGCGCTCGGCGAGCCGGTCGTGGAGGTGGTGCGGGTGCCGGGTCGTGCCGGCGGCGGGGGCTTCCGCGTGGTGACCGCGCGGCGCACGCTGCGCACCGAGCGGGTCATCGTCACCACGGGCGGCTGCTCCTACCCGGGGTGCGGCACGACGGGAGACGGCTACCGATGGCTGCGCGCGCTCGGCCACACGATCGTCCCACCGCGACCCGCGCTCACGGCGATCACCACCGATGCGGCGTGGGTGCGGGCGCTACGCGGCGTCGCCGTCGCGGATGTCGACGTGCGCGTCATCGAGGTCGCGACCGCAGAGCTCGACGATGCGCGCGACTTCTCGCCACGGCGTTCACTGGCGACGTGTCGCGGCGCCTTCCTCTTCACGCACTTCGGAGTCTCCGGGCCGGCGGCGCTGAACATCAGTCGCGAGATCACCGCGCGCGCCGCGCGGCGTGCGACCGGCCCGACCCTGATGACCGACGCGACCGGGGCGGCCAATGCGGTCGCGGAGGAAGAGGCGACCTCGGTCGGCGATGCGGTCGAGGTGGGCGGATCACACGCGGCGACCGAGCCGGGCCGGGCGCTGGCTCTCTGCTGCGACTTCTTACCAGCCATCCCCGCCGACGCCCTCGACGCGCGGATCCGGCGCGCCTGTGACACGGCCGGCAAGCGGCGGCTCGTCGCTCTGCTCGCGGACGAGCTGGCGGCCGAGCTGACGGACGGGCCCACAGACGGGTCGACGGGCGGGCCTGCAGACGGACTGGCGCATCGGCTGGTGGACAGGCCCGCCCAGCAGCTCTCCCAGGACCTGCCGGACGCACCCGCCGCCGCGCTGCCGCGCCGCTTGGTCGCGACACTGGTCGAGCGCGCCGGCCTGTCCGAGGAGCTCAGGGCGTCCGGGCTCTCACGCGTCGCCCGG
>JASFRE010000173.1:0-8073 GCA_050115055.1 Candidatus Eiseniibacteriota bacterium
CGATCCATGAGGTGCAGGATCTCGATCTTGCGCTCGACCGGCGGGTCGATCACCGATGCCGACTGCAGGCCATCGCGCATGGTCTCGTCGAGCAGCTCGATCGGCTGCCTGGCCTGCTTGTGATCGCCGCCGCGCTCATTCCAGTTGTAGATCAGGTCGTCACGGGGATTCATGACGCTCGTCCGGGGGAACGGGTGAACGGGACGGGAGGTCGGTCACCGGATGCTCAGTCACCGGAGATCAGGTTGCCGAGCGCGCTCGACAGGCTGCCGCCGCGGCGCTGCTCGCCCTGGCCGCCGCGGAAGGCGCCGGCGATCCGGTCGGCGAGGCGCGAGAAGGGCAGGGTCTGCAGGAAGACGCGGCCCGGGCCGGTGAGCCGAGCGAAGAACAGCCCCTCGCCTCCGAACAGCGTGGTCTTGACACCGCCGACACGCTGGATGTCGTAGTCGACCGAGGGCTGGAACGCGACCAGGCAGCCGGTGTCGACCTCCAGCGCCTCGCCCGCCCCGAGGTCGGTGGTCAGCAGGGTGCCGCCCGCATGCACGAAGACCAGTCCCTGCCCCGACAGCTTCTCGAGGATGAAGCCCTCGCCGCCGAAGAAGCCGGCGCCGAGGCGCTTCGTGAAGGCGATGTCGATGTCGATGTCGCCCAGCGAGCACAGGTAGGCGTCCTTCTGGCACATGAGCGCATCGCCCGCGAGCTCGTGCGCCAGGATCTTGCCGGGGTAGGGCGCCGAGAAGGCGAGGCGGCCGCTCGGTGCCTCGCAGGTGAAATTGGTGATGAAGAAGCTCTCGCCGGCCAGCAGCTTGCGCTTCAGCCCGCCGAGCAGGCCGCCCTCCATGCGGGCGTCCATCGACACGCCGGCGGTCTTGAACATCAGCGAGCCGGCCTCGGCGCGCACGGTCTGGCCCGCGGTGAGCGACACGACGACCGCCTGCATGTCGTCACCGATGAGCTCGTAGCCGGGAGTCGCTCCCGCCGGTCTGGTCTCCATGCGATCCTCCAGGGGCGTCGGGCAGGCGGCCCGGGGACGCCCGGGGCCGCGTCGAGCAGCGTCGAACACTATCAGGGGGATCCGCGGAGCCGCAACCGCGAAGCACCGGGACCGCGTCCGACGTCGTCGGCCATGGCGCCGTATCCGGAGACGACGGGTCGCTTCTTGCTAGATCCGGGAGTGAGCCCCGTCTCGTGCACCTCCGCCGCCGCCGGCCGCGCGGCCCCACGTCCCGCTTCCACCCTCACCACGAGCTCCTCCCATCGCTCTACCTGCCTGTCATCGCGTGGTCCTGACCCTGGTCGTGGTCGCCGCCGGCGCCGCTCGCGCCGGAGCGACGACCGCTGACCTGACGCTGCCGCCGCGTGTCATCTGGCACAGCTCCGAGGGGCACGTCACCCTCGGCAGCTGGCACCCGGCGGTGGCCGACGACCGGCTCGTCGTCCCCGGCCGCTTCGCCATCGAGGCGCTGGCACTCGACGACGGCCAGCGGCTCTGGTCGGCCTCGCTGCCCACTCCGCCCCGCGTGGCGATGATCGACCAGGGCACCCTCGTCGCCGGCGGCCGCGTCGGGCTCGACCCGGATGGCAACGCCCTCCCCGACCTCCATCGTATCGATCCGGAGTCCGGCGCGGTTCTCTGGTCGCGCGTGGTCGGTGGCGTCTTCGCGGCGCCGCTCAGGCGCGATGACCGCCTCGTCGTCGCCAGCACCCACGCGCTCGTCGTGCTCGGCGCCGACGACGGCTCCGAGACCTGGCGCATCGACTTCCCGCGCGACGCGGACGGCCTGCCGGGCGGGCCGGCCGAGGCCGGACCGCTGCTGGTCGGCGAGCAGGTGGTGACCGGGGCCGGCGATCTCCAGCTTCACGCCTACGCGCTCGCAGACGGCGCGCCGCTCTGGTCGGTGCCGCTGGCGCGCCGCCTCTACACCAAGCCGGCAACGGCGGCGGGTCTGGTGGTCTGCCCCTCGGGCGCCGCCCTCATGGCGGTCGAGGTGGCGACCGGCACCGTGCGGTGGCAGGTCCCCCTGGCCGGCGAGCCGCTGCTGGCGCGCCCGGCGATCGCCGGCGACACGGTCTACGTCTCGAGCGGCAGCGGCCGGACGCTGGTGGCGCTGGCCCTCGAAGACGGCGCGGTGCGCTGGGAGACACCGCTCCCCGCCGTCTGCCACACCGAGCCGGCGCTGACCCACACCATGCTCTGGATCGGCGATGTCGACGGCCGCCTCCTGGCGCTCGACCGGCGCGACGGCGCCCTGCTCTGGCAGGACACGCTCGGCGGCAGCTACCTGTCGGACCCGGTGGTCGCCGGCGAACGGCTGGTGGTCGGCGCCGACGGTGGTGAGCTCGCGGTGCTGGCCTCGACGGTGCCGTCGGTGTCGCTGCTGCCCGGAACGCCGGCGCTCCGCATCGGGCCCAACCCGGCCCGCGAGCAGGTGCGCATCCAGACCGCCGCCGGGCGCATCGAGATCTTCGACGTGCAGGGCCGGTGCGTGCGGGTCCTGGCGGGCCATGGCATCCCGCTGGCGTGGGACGGGCGCGACGCGGCCGGGAGGCGGCTCGCGTCGGCGACCTACTTCATCCGCGTCACCACCGCGGACGGCGGCGCGCAGCACAGCGCCAAGCTCCAGCTCCTCGACTGAACACCGCTGCCGCCGCCCTCGCGTGGGCGGTGCGCGGCGCCCCCCCGACGATCACGAGCCGAAGTAGATGTTGACACCGCCGTAGAGGCCCAGGTCCTTGATCGCGGTGTCGTCGGTATTGATCCAGCGGAAGCGTGCCGACAGATCGACGCCGATGTTCGGCCAGGCGACCACCTCGAGCCCGGTGCCGATGGTCCAACCCGGCTTGGTCACGGTGTCGCCCGGATCGGTCTTGATCCGGTAGGAGCCGAGGCCGAACAGCTGGTAGAAGTGCGGTCCAAGCGAGCCGCCGGCGCCGCCGAGGATCCCGACCACCTCGAAGGCGAGGAGCGAGGCGTCGACCGACACTCCGCCCTGGTCGAAATCGCCGTAACCCACGTAGGTCACCATGGGCTCGATGCCGATGAACGGGATCAGTCCGATCCGTGCCTTGGCGCCGAACAGGGAACCGCCGTGGAGGTCGAGGTCGGGCGGATCGTCGAGCGACAGGTTGCGATACCCGAAGCCCCCGACGCCGATGCGGAAGGCGAGCCCCGGGGTGGCCAGGAGGCCCAGGAGCAGGACGGTGAACAGACCGGCGGTCAGGACGCGACGCATCGTGCACCTCCGAGAGTGACCTCCGCGAGCGACCATCGGGAGGTCCGTCGGGAGTTCGTATCGGGGCACGTGGTGAGACAGCACCGGAGCCGGCCGGACGCTAGCACGGTGGCACGCAGACGGTCAACCTGGGGCGCGTCAGGGCGGAGATTGACGGCCGTCGCCGACCGTGCTACAAGCCTCTCGACCCGGTTCCACCCATTCCCCGGAGCTCGAGACCGATGCTTGCCAAGATGTGGATGCTCATGCTGGCGCTCATCGTCGCGGCGTACGCCTCGCCGCTCCAGGCCGGCGCGCCGGACGCGTCCTGGCAGCCGTCCGGTCGGACGCCGGCCGATCCCGGCAGCGCCGGGCAGGCATCGCTGGGGGAGGAACCTGGCGAGCTGCGCAGCTGGCACCTGTCGCGCGCCCTCTACGTCCGCGGTGGCATGGCGCAGTGGACCGCCACCTTCGGCGACAACTTCGGCACCGGCTTCGGACTCCAGGGTGGCTTCGCCTATGGCCTGCGGCCGTCCCTGGTCATGCGGGTGACGGGCGGCTTCTACACGTGGAATGCCGATGACCTGGCGACCGGCGATCCGCAACGTGATGAGCTGCTGAACGGCCGCGATGCCTCGGCGTCGGTGATGACCATGCCGATCACCGTCGGCGCCGACTACCTGCTGCCGCGGCAGTCGTTCGGCATCCCGTACCTGGGTGGCGGCGCCGGTGTGACCTTCGTCCGCGGCAACTTCGACGACGTCGACGCCTCGTTCTTCAAGTTCGACGATCTGCTCGAGGGCTACTTCGCCGTGCAGATCCGTGGCGGCCTGACCATCCAGCGACGCGACTCCAACCTCGCCTTCGAGCTCGGTGGATCCTGGAACATGATCATGGACGGTCTCGCCGAGTTCAGCTTCGGCGATCCGTCGCACCACGACTACTACGAGCTGGGCGCCGGGATCGTCTACTTCCTCTCCGAGTACTGATCCGACCGGTCCGACCGGCTAGCGGCCGCCTCGCCGCGCGCCAGCAGGTCCGCGATCGCGGCGCGCGTCGGCACGCCCGCCTGGGCCCCGAGCCGCGTGCAGGCCAGCGCCGCCGCGGCCGCCGCAAAGCGCGCGCACCGCTCGATGCCCCAGCCGTCCAGCATGCCGGCCGCGAAGGCGCCGTGAAAGACGTCACCGGCGCCGGTCGTGTCCACCGCCTCGACCTCGAACGCCGGCTGGTGGACGGTGCGCTCGCCGTCGTGGACGAGCGCTCCGCCGGCACCGAGCGTCACCCCCGTCCAGCGCGGTCCCAGCGCGCCGAGCGCCCGCACCGCCTCGCCCGGGTCGTCGATGCCGAGCAGCGCCGGAGCGAAGCGCGAGGAGGCGATCAAGCAGTCGGCGCTCGCCACCAGCTCGCGCATACCGGGTCGCGCCGAGCCGGCGTCGACCAGGACCGGCACGCCGGCCCGCCGCGCCCAGCCGGCCGCCTGGATGGCTGCCGGCACGTCGAGATCGTCGGTCAGGAGGAGCCCGGCGCTCGTGATCCGCTGGCGCTCGAGGCGCGCCGGATCGAGGCCCGGCAGTCCGGCGCGGGTGAAGACGATGGTGCGCTCGGCGGTGCGGGGATCGACGAACACGAGGGCCAGGCGACTGCCGTCGACATCGGAGCGTACCTCGACGCCGCTCACGTCGACGCCGGCCTCGCGGAGGGCGGAGATCGCCACCGTGCCGAACGGGCCCCCACCCACCTGACCGATGAAGGCCACCCTGAGTCCGAGGCGGGCCGCGGTGACCGCGGCGGTGGCGGCGGGGCCGCCGCCCTGCATGGCGATGCACTCGACCTCGCGCTTGGTGTCGCGCTCCGGGAAGCGGTCGAGGTGCACCAGGAGGTCGGTGCAGGCGTGGCCGAGGGTGACCAGGTCGAAGGCTGGCACGCGTCACCCCGCCGGACCGGTGACGGTCGTCCGGTTACTCGTGGTCGTGGCCCGCGCCCGAAGCATCCCCACCTTCGTTCTTGGCCCCGGCGCTGGCGCTCCCGGCAGCCTCGCCGCCCTGCCCCTCGCCCTGGGCGCCGAGCTGCTCCTCGAGGGCCTTGCGCTTCTCGATCTGCTTCTGCGCATCGGCGACGATGTCTTCCATGAGCTTGGCGTTCTCGGTGGCACGCTTGGCGATGCTCGAGTCATCGCCCTGCTGGTCGACGGCGAGCTCGGCCGCCTGGCGCCAGGCACGCGCCGCGTCCCGGTACATGCCGGTCTCGGCGAAGGTGATCGCCATCGAGTAGAAGGCGTTGACGAACTCGGGATCGATCTTGAGCGCGCTGCGGTACTGGTCGACCGCCTGCTGGTAGCGCTTCTGCAGCAGGTACTCGTCGCCCAGGTTGACGATCGCCATGACGTCTTCGGGGTTGATCTCGAGCGCCTTGTGGAAGGACTCGATGGCCTGATCGTGTCGGTTCAGCTCCTTGAGCACCGACCCGCGGTTGTTCCAGGCGCGCGAATGGCTGGCGTCGATCCGCACCGCCTCGTTGTAGTGGCGGAGCGCCGAGTGCAGGTAGCCGGCATCCTGGTAGGCGTTGGCGAGCTTGTAGTGCACATCGGCGTTCTCGGGATCGGACTCGAGCTCCTGCTCGAGCGAGTCGATGAGCTGCTCGCGCGGATCGGCGCTGGGGCCGCGGCGCTCGCGACGCGACGCCTCGAGCTCGACGCTGCGCTCGTCGGCGGACTGCTGCTCGCGAGCCTCCGCCTCGCGCGAGGCGGCCGGCTCCTCGGTCGCGCCGGTCGCCGCCGGCTGCGCCTGCTCCTCGTCATGATCAGGGTCGTCCGTGTCGCCGGCGAGAAGCACCCCGGCGCCGCCCGCCAGCACGAGCGCGAGCGCGAGCGCGATCAGGAAGACCGGGAACGACCGCGGCCGGGCCCGGAGCGGGCGGCGCGGATCAGCATGGGACGGCGTGGGCAGATTCGTTCTGGCGTGCATGGGACTGTCCTGACTCCTTGGGTAGGCCACCGGGGAGCGGCGGCAACGGCGACCCACAAGCATAGGCCAGCCACGACGGGCCGTCAATCGGCGGCCGGGCGCACCGATGGCGGTTGACGCCCGGCGGGACCGCATGCTAGGTGGAGAGGTCATCCCTCTGCGAGGTGAAACCGATGCGCGATACGCTCGTGGTGGTCGAAGATGCCGTCTACCGCCAGTTCCTGCCGCTCGCCCACACCCGCCCGGTCTACGAACTGATCTCCGGAGCCATGAGCCTGCGCGAGCGCATCGAGCGCTACGTGGGCACGCATGCCCGCCTCTACTGCCGTGGCTACCTGGCCGAGGTGACGGCCGAGGCGACCGGACGTCCGGTCAACGCCGAGCGCCTGCCGAAGCGTCCCCCGGTCCTCGTCGTCAACGGCCGGCTGCTCAATCCGCGCGCCCTCGACGGCGCGCTCGAGGCGAGCGGCGAGATCGCTGCCTGGTGGAACGGCGACCGCCTCGTCGCGGCGCGCCTGTCCGCCGAGGACGCCCGGGACCTGCTCCTCACCCTCGAGTCGAACGACTGCGTCTTCGAGTCCGGCATGCTGCCGAACCTGCCGCGTCGCCTGATCGCCGGCCCGCTGGCCGGCTACCCCTGGGAGCTGGTGCTGCAGAACGGCGACCGGATCACCGAGGACGTGCGTCTCTTCGGCTGGAGCGACGCCGCCGGACGCGGCGCGACACCGGCTTCACCGCCCCTGCCGCGCGGCGTCCACGTGCTGGGCGACGACGCCATCATCGCCCCGGGCGCGCGGCTGGAGCCCACGGTGGTGCTCGACACGACCTCCGGCCCGATCATCATCGGCCGCGGCGCCCACGTCCATGCCCACAGCCGCATCGAGGGGCCGACCGCGATCGCCGCCGGGGCACGGATCGTCGGCGGCAAGATCCGCGCTGGCACGACGATCGGTCCGGGCTGCCGGGTCGGCGGCGAGGTCGAGGCATCGATCTTTTATGGCCACTCGAACAAGTACCACGACGGCTTCCTGGGACACTCGTATGTCGGCGAGTGGGTGAACCTCGGAGCACTGACCACCAATTCCGATCTCAAGAACACCTACGGGCCGGTGAAGCTCTGGAACGACGGCAAGCTCATGCAGACCGCCGAGTCGAAGATCGGGGCGCTCATCGGCGACCACACCAAGACCGGCATCGGCACCCTGATCGACACCGGCACCGTCATCGGCATCGCCGCCAACATCTTCGGCGGCGGCCTGGCGCGTGCCAAGTTCGTGCCGTCGTTTTCGTGGGGCAACCCGCCCCGGCTCGACGTCTACGATCCCGAGCGCTGCATGTCGACCATGCAGACCGTGATGGCACGACGCGGCGTCGAGCTCACTCCCGCCTACCGCGAGATGATCGACGAGCTCATCATCCTGACCGAGAACGAGCGCGTCTTCGCCGGCATCGGCGACGAGACCTGAGGCGGCGGGCGCGGCACCGCGACTCCGACGCCCGCAGCCGTGCGCTTCAGGCGGCTGTGGCCGTGCGCCTCAGGCCTCCGCGGCCGGGCGCCGTCCGCCGGCGGCATGGATGAAGTAGTGCGCGGTCGCCCCGACCTCGAACTCCCAGCCGAGGGCGGCGAGTCGCGCGCGAAGCGCCGGCGGCGCGTGGAACATCTTGACGATCTCGAAGCTGCGGCCGTCGTCGAGACGGCGCGTGACGCGCCCCGCATCCGCCGGGCCGAGCCGGTGATCGCGGGCGGTCGAGGTCGGGGCGTAGCGGGAATCGACGAGGAAGACGCGGCCGCCGGGCCGGAGCGCCCGGTCGACCAGTCGCCAGAAGGCGTCGAAGCGCGACTCCGGGACGTGCGACAGCCAGAAGGCGAAGAAGACGGCATCGTAGCGCGCCGGCGG
>JASFRE010000174.1:0-8067 GCA_050115055.1 Candidatus Eiseniibacteriota bacterium
ATCGTATGCGGCTCTGGCGCCGCAGGTGCTAACCCGCGATCAACGGCAACTCCCCGTGAGTCGCCTACCGTGCCGCCCTTGCAGGACAGGCACGATCGTACGATCGCGAGCCGGTCGTTCCATACTCTCTAGCGGAACGGGATCGACGGCGGGGAGCGCCACCCGCCCAGGGGGGTGCGGCAACCGCGCGGCGCCCGGCGGACGGCGGATTCCCCGGGCCCGGCCGCTCCGGTCGGGCCCGGGGGGCGCCTTGACGCCCCGTGTCGGCCGGAGCTAGGCTGACGCCGGTCCGGGGTCCCGCGGAGGCGAGGCATGCTCAGGTTCCAGCTCAAGTCGAAGATTCACCGCGCCCTCGTCACCGACGGCAACGTCCACTACGAGGGCAGCATCACCATCCCGGCCGACCTGCTCGAGGCGGTCGACCTGTGGGAGGGCGAGCGCGTGCTCGTCGCCTCGATCTCGAGCGGCGCGCGGCTCGAGACCTACGTGCAGGTCGGTCCGGCGGGTTCCGGGAAGATCGTCATGAACGGCGCCGCGGCGCGCCTGATCCAGGTCGGCGACCGCGTCACGGTGTTCGGCTACGCGCTCGCCGCGGAGCCGCTGGTCGCCCGCCGCATCGTCTTGAACGAGCAGAACCAGGTGATCGACCACAGCGAGCTGGTCGAGCGTCGCTGAGGCCGCCCGCCTCCGGGACCGTGACCCTGGGCGTCCACCCGCGACCTTGGACGTCCACCCGCGACCTTGGACGTCCGCCCGCGACCCCGGCCGGTTGCCGGCAGCGTGCGACCGTCGGCTCAGGGGGCCAGGACGAGCTTCCGGGTGACGGTGGTGCCGGCACCCTCGACGCGCACGAAGTAGACCCCCGCACCGCACGGCTTGCCGCGCGCATCACGACCCTCCCAGCGCCCGCGCCAGCCCCCCCCACCGGCGATCGCCCCGTCCCCACCCGACGCTCCCGCGTCGAGCGTGACGACGTGACGGCCCTGCGCGTCGTGCACCGCGACGCGCACCGCACGTCCGGTGGCGATCCCGTCGAGCGCCAGCGACACCGAGCGCGCAAACGGGTTGGGCGACGCGACGAGGACCGGCACCGGCACCGCACCCGCCGCCGGGCGCGCGGCGATCGCGGTGCTGCCCGCCAGGTCGTAGCGCAGGGCCAGCATGTCGCTGCCGGTGGCCAGCCGGTAGCCGTAGCCGAGCACGTAGGCGTCGCCGGTCGCCCCGCTCACCACGGCGGTCGCCTCGTCGGCCTGCGCGTCGCCGGCGTCGTGATGCATCTCCCAGAGCATGGCGCCGCTCAGCGGATCGAAGGCGACCGTGGACACGTCCCAGCTGGTCGCACCGCCATCGGTGAAGCCGCAGAGGACGACCTCGCCAGCCGGGCCCTCCGTCACGTGGCAGGCGCTGTCGTAGCCCCCGGCCGGTCCGTCGTAGACCGACTCCCAGACCAGGCCACCGTCGGCAGCGGCGAACTTGAGCGCCATCCAGTCGCCCCCGGCATTGCCCGCCACGAGCAGATCGCCGGCGGCGTCGCGGACCATGTGCAGCGGGTCGTCCGGTCCCGATTGCGGCGAGTCGTACTGGGTGGCCCAGACCGTCTCGCCGTCCGCCGCGGCGTAGCGCTGCAGCACGACGTCGTAGGAGGCGTCTCCCGCCCAGGTCCGGTTGGCCATGACGACGTCGCCGTCATCGCAGAGCGCCAGCCAGCCCGCCCGCCGGTCGATGTGGTTGACGGCGCCGGAGACGTCGCGACGCCAGATCTCGTCGCCGTCGGCGCCGTCGAACTTGCAGGTCACGTAGAGGGCGGGATCGACCGGGGTCCCCACGACGCCGGTGACGATCGGATCGTCCTGGGCATCGACGACGATCGCCCAGGCGCGATCGTCCTGGCGGGACGGTCCGCTGACGGCGCTCTGCCAGAGGATCTCGCCGTCCGTCGCCGCGAGCTTCATGACCAGGAGATCGTCCGCCTCGGTGCCGTTGGTCTGGCGGCCAGCCACCAGCGCGTTGCCGGCGCTGTCGAGGGCGATCGCGTAGACCGATTCGTTGTCGCCTGTCGGGCTCTGATAGTGCTGAGACCAGAGAACCTCCCCGGTCGCGCCGTCCAGCTTGAGGACGACGACATCATCACCCTGGCCTCACCCGAAGCATCCGAGACGCGTCGCGCCGACCAGCAGATCGCCGGCCCCGTCGAGCTCCACCCCCGCCACCGCCATGTCGTTGTCGTCGACGGCGGCGATGCGCCGGCTCCACAGCGTCTCGCCGGTCGACCGGTCCAGCCGGCGCACGAGCAGGTCGACACCGCCGATGCCGTCGGCGCTCTCTCCGGCCACCAGCAGATCGCCCGCCGGGTCGATGGCGCCGGCCACGGCGACGTCGGACTGCGCGGCGCCGCCATCGTAGAGGTCGTCCCAGACCAGCTCGGGCGCGGCGGCGGCGCGAGCGGCCGGGAGGGCGAGCGGGCCGAGGAGCCCGGCGGCGATGATCCAGTGGAATCGTCTCATGGCAAGCGTCTCGATGATCCTGGAGTGCGTGGATGACGCGATCGCCCGGCCCTCGGGCGAGGGCCCGGGCCGGCGCGCCGGGGGGGCGGGCGGGCCGTCAGGGACATGGCCTGCCGGTAGTATAGCAGCCGGGCCACCCGTCGTGGCCCGGCCATCTCCCGGAACCTTCTTGTTGACAGTGAGTTGCAGGAGTGCGATGGGCTCCGCGAGCGGCACCGGCCGGGTGGCGGAGGGTACCGACGGCGGCTCCCTCGATGGCGTATGCTTGAAGTGGGATCGCATGATCCACCGCTCCACCGCTGATGAATGCGGACACGGCGTCACGTGCGATACGCCGATGTCCCCACATCCCGCGCAGCCGGCGACGGCTGCGCCGAGAGGAGGCCCTTCCCCATGCGACAGCTCCTGTGCATTGCCTGCTTGCTGCTCGTCGGATCGCTCGCGCAAGCCGAGGTCGATATCGACAACAACGTGATCGGTTCCAACATCCCCGAGAACCAGCACCCGGTCATCCCGACCGTCGAGTCACTGACCGTGCAGACCTTCGACAACGAGGCGGACTTCCTCGCCGCCGCCGGTCCGGTCGAGACCGAGGATCTCGAGGACGAGCCGCTGATCGGCGACTGCAATGCGGGCGGCCAGACGATGATCACCCTCGACACCTTCGTGGCCACCTCGACGCCCGCCGCGCTCAAGATCCCGAACGTGGACTGCACGGGCGCCCACAACACGACGGCGGGCGGCCAGAAGTACCTGCTCGCCGACACCGACATGGGCGGCGTCTCCGCCGCCGTCACGTTCACGCTCAACGCGGCGACCAATGCCTTCGGCATGTACGCGACCGACCTCGACTCGAACAGCCTGCAGCTCACGATCAACGGGCTGGCCTACACCATCCCGCCGCACGGCAACGGTGGCCAGGGCTACTTCGGGATCGTCTCCGACGACGCGATCACCTCGATCAGCATGGTGATCGTGCCGGACTTCGACAGCTCGTACGGCTTCGACGACATCTCCGTCGGAGTGGCGGCGACGCCGATCGAGGCGACGACGTGGGGTACCATCAAGGCGGTGCACCGCTAGGAATCGCCGGGCTGGCCGCCGGACGCTCAGTCTCCGGCGGCCAGCACGTCCAGCAGACCGTGACGCTCGAGACACTCGAACAGCCGGCCGGCGATCACCCGATCGCCGTCCGCCGTCGGGTGGATCCCGTCGGCCCCGAAGTAGCGCTCCCGCACCAGGTCGCGCGGCAGCGTGTCGAAGAACGCGGCGAGATCGCAGAGCGGCACGTCGAGGTCCGCCGCCACCGCGCGGACGATCTCGACGTAGCGCCGGTGGAGTGGCACCAGATCGTCGAGATCGCGCAGCCAGCGCAGGAGCAGGTAGGAGGGCTCCCGTCCGCGCTCGTGCGAGGTCGGTGCGGTGACCAGCACCGGCACGATGCCATGCCGCCGGGCCACCGTGACCATCGCCTCCAGGTTGGCCCGGAAGTCCTGCTCCGAGACGCGCTCCGGCAGCGTGTCACGCCGCCCGTGAGCGACCGCCACGCGGGTGCGGTCGACGAGCTGCACGACGCGCAGCGCCCGGAGCTGCCGGTAGAAGCTCGACGTGACCCGTGCCACCTCGCGGTCCTCGATCCCGAACCCGATCCAGTGATCGTTCCAGCCGTAGAAGAGGGTCACGACCCGCGGCCCGAGGCGGACGACGTCGCGCTCCAGCTGCCGCCGACCCTGGTAGGACGACCAGCCGCCGACCCCGAGGTTCAGATACGCGATGTGCGCCGCCGGCCGGGCACGGGCGACGCGCTCCGCCAGCAGCTCCGGGTAGGTGCTCCACGCCGTGCATGAGCAGCCCATGCAGACCAGCTCGGGGCGCTCCGCAAGCCCGCGCTCGATGGTCTCCGCGTAGTCGCGCGGCACCCAGAGCAGGTCCGGATCCGGACGGTACAGCCGCGTCATGATCTCGGGGTCCGGCCAGCCGAACTCGACCCGCTCGGGGTAGAGGGCGAAGGAGAAGCCGGCGACGCGCAGCGCCAGCTCGACCAGCAGCAACGCCACCAGCGTGCTGGCGACCACGAGGAGCGCCGCGGCCCCGCGTCCCCGCCAGGTGCGGCGCCCGTCACCGCCGGGCCGCGTCGCATCGCGCGTCGCAGCCATCACGACCCCCCACCCTCCTGCCGTCCCGGCGCGGCATCCGGCCGGTCCTCCCCACCACCACCACCGACGTCCTCGAGTCGCATCGACTCCCAGCGGCCGCTGGCCACCAGCTCCTCGACCCGGGGGTGCGGGGTCAGCGCCCACATCACCAGGCTGTCGCCGCCGCCGATCGGCATGGCGACGACCTCGGCCACCGGGATCGGATCCTCGTTCATGAACACGAAGCGGTAGTCGAAGACACCGCGCCAGATCTGCGGGTCGCGAATCGTGTGCAGGGTCCCCTCGCGCACCAGCTGCGGGTGGCCGATCACGAGATGCACGCCGCGCCGCCGCAGGAGGTCGACCGTCGCATGCACGGTGTGTCCCGGGCGCGCGAAGCGGTCGCCGAGACGACGGCCGTGCGCCACGACGTCCGGGTCGTTGAGTCCCCACATGTCGAGCGTCTCGAGACGGCTGTAGTACGGGATCGCGCCGACGCCGTGACAGGCGATGCGGACGCCGCGACCGCCGAGGTCACGCCGCAACGCCGCGCCGATACGCTGCCAGTTCCCGTCGGGATAGACGCCGTAGTAGGTGGCCAGCTGCCCGATGCTGTCGAGCGTGGCATCGCCGGTCCCGTGGAACGTGCGCGCGTGCACGACCGACCCGATGACCAGCACGGCGATCACGCCGCCCGCCGCGCCCGCGCGCCAGGCCGACGAGCCACCGTCGACGACCGCCGAGGTGAGGAGACCGAGCAGCACGAACAGCACCGGCGCCACCGGCACCATGAAGCGAAACTCCATGAAATCACCGCCGACCAGAGCGACGTAGCCCCACCAGGTCAGGACCAGCACCAGGAGCGGCCCCGCGCCGGGGCGACGCAGCGTGCGACGTCGCAGCCAGGCCAGCGCCAGCCCCACCACCGCGAGCGGCCCGATCCAGTAGGCGGAGAGGAAGCGCCCGACCAGGAGCAGGCCGACCGGGTCGAGCGACGCGTCGACCTTGGCGTGGAACGCGTGGGGCAACAGGCTACCGTACACGGCGAGCTTCCAGGCCATCCAGGCGCCGACCAGGAGACCGCCGGGCAGGAGGAGTGCTACGACCCGACGGGCGATCCGGCCGGCCGCGTGCGTGCGCCGGATCGCGGCCAGCGAGGCGCCGACCAGCACCAGCCCCGCCACGCCGGTATCGAGGCGGGTCAGCGCGCCGAGCCCGAGGAGCAGGGACAGCACCGCCAGGCGCCGCACCGACCACCGGGCCGCCGTCCGCATCGCCACCAGCTGGCAGGTCGCGACGGTGATGAGCGCCGTCTGCAGCATGGTCTCGAGACCGCCGGTCGCGAAGCAGAGGACCGAGAAGTTGATCGAGACGCCGAGCAGCGCCACCAGCGCGGCGACCGGCGAGGCGTCGAGCCGCCGCGCCAGCCACCAGGTCGAGGCCAGCACGGCGACGAAGGCGGCCAGGCCGCCCGCCTGTGACCAGGGCACCGGATCGGCGCCGAGCCGCATCCCGAGCGCCACCCACAGGACCCACAGGAAGCTCGTGTAGCCCTGCACCGGCGTGCCGAACCAGGTGAGGCCGGTGCCCTCGACCAGGCTGCGCGCGTAGTGAAAGGCGATGAAGGCATCGTCCCCGACGAAGCGCAGGCGCCAGGCCAGGGCGACGGCGGCACTGCCCACCAGCCAGGGCACCCAGGCCCAGGCATTGGCTCTCGGGTTCCAGTCGCTCACGGAGCTTCGGCCTCCGCCGCGCGCCGCTGCCACGTCACGGCCCGCCGGCGCAGGCGGCCCGGAGCGTCGCCGCCGCGCGCTCGAGTGCCGCCACCTCGCCCGGGGGCGCCCGGCGTGCGGCCGCCGCGAACGCCGCGGCCGCCTCGCAGGGTCGCGCCAGCGCCACCAGCACCCGCGCCGTCCGCACGTGCACCGCGACCGCGGTCGAGTCGGCGGCGGCCGACGCCCGGTAGTCGGCGAGCGCGCCGTCGAGATCGCCGCGCTCCTCGCGCACCCGGCCGCGCTGGAACAGCGCCCCGGCGTGCGCCGGCTCGAGCTCCAGCAGGCGCTCGCACCAGGCGAGGCAGCTGTCGAGATCTCCGGCCGCGAAGTGATCGCGGGCGAGCCCGAACCGCGCTGCACGGCTCGACGGCTCGAGCTCCAGTGCCCGGCGATCGGCGGTGAAGGCGCGGTCGAGCCGGCCGTCACGCCGGGCCGCGGTCGCCAGGCCGATCCACGCCTCGACCGCATCGGGGCGCAGCTCGAGCGCCCGCTGGAAGATGGCGGCCGCGTCGTGGGCGCGGCCGGCGGCGAGCGCGATGGAGCCGTGCTTCAGCGCGAAGTCGACGTCGTGCGGTCGTAGCGCGCAGGCGGTCGCGACGCGCGCCAGGGCGGAGTCGAGGGCACCCTCCGACCAGTAGACGATGCCCAGATTGAAATGTGCGGTGGCGATGGCGGGATCCAGCGCCAGCGCCTCGCGGTAGGCGTCGGCAGCGGCCTGGAACTCGCCGCGATCCATGAGATTGACGCCGCGGTTGTTGAGCGCCTGGGCCGACACCCGGCCGCTGGCGAGCACCGCGTTCCAGAGCGTCTCGTCGTCCCGCCAGGCGCGGTTGCGGTGCCAGAGCGCCGCCGCCTCGAACACCAGGAGCGCGACGCAGAGTCCGACCAGGAGCGCCCGCCGGCGCCGTCGCGCCGGCCCCGCCGGGCCGCGCGCCGCCAGCCGCGCCAGTCCACCGGCCAGGGCGATGGTCGCCAGGGCGGCCGGGATGTAGGTGAAGCGTTCCGCCCAGGCGGTCTCGAGCGGCACCAGCTGGCTGACCGGCAGGAGCGCGATCAGCGTTGCCAGCCCGCCGAAGGCGACCACCGGCGCCCGCCGCCAGGTCGCGACGACCAGCGCCACGACCCCGAGCACCAGCACCCCGCCGCCGAGGGTCGCGGTGCTCCAGGTCCCGACGTCGAGCGGCGGCTCGAGGCGCAGCGTGACCGATGGCACGACGATCGCCTGGAGGTAGGCTCCCAGCGTGTTGAGGAGCCTGGCCGGCCAGCTCTGCGGGTCGCTGAGCATGTGACCGGTGAGCTCGCCCATCGCCAGCCGGCGGGCGACCGCCACCGCGACGGCGACGGCGACCAGGACGACGCCGGTGCGGAGCGCCGCGGCGCGCGCCGCACGCCGCGTCCCGTCGCCGGCGGCGCCGGCCCGCGCCGGATCGAGGAGGACGAGGAGCGGCGCCACGACGACGAGGGTGATTGCCATCTCCTTCGAGAGCAGCGCGCACGCCGCCGCCAGGCCCGCGAGCGCCAGACGAACGGCTCCCGGTCCGCCGCCAGCCCCGCGAGCGCCAGACGACCGGCTCCCGGGCGCGGCGCCCGGCCGCGCGTCCCGGCCACCGACCAGCAGCGCCAGCGCCGCCAGGTAGAAGACACCGGCCAGCA
>JASFRE010000175.1:0-8067 GCA_050115055.1 Candidatus Eiseniibacteriota bacterium
GCCGCTCCGGAAGTCGTCCTCGACGGCGTCGACGGCGAAGGCGTGGATCTCCGTGCGCATCTTGACCAGGTTCTCGTGGCCCTCGCCCAGCTCGTAGACCGCTTCCTCGACCGGCATCCCGCGCTGTTCGGCGTCGTGGATCAGCGACCCGGCCTCCTCCTGCAGGGTGCGCAGGCTGTCGACCATCGTGGCCAGCCGCAGGGCGACCTGTCCGCCGGCATCGGACGTGTCGTGGCAGTCACCGCAGACGGCGCTGTCGCCGAGCCCGAGCATCGCGTCGGTCGGCTCCTCGATCGCGTGATGACCGTGGCAGTAGTCGCACTCCTTGATCTCGGCCTCGGCGAACGCCGGGGCGTGCGGGCTCTGCTCGAACAGCTCGCGATTGTGGAGGTGACAGGTTCCGCAGACGTAGTGGATCGACGTGATCCCCGGCGGCTGGGCGCCGTGACTGCCATGACAGTCGTTGCAGGCCGGCGCCCCCAGGTCGCTCTCCTCGAGGAGGGCGACGCCGTGCACCGATCCGGCGAAGTCGGCCATGACGTCGGACGGCAGGTCGAAGCGCGCCATGAGATCGGCGTCGCCGTGGCAACGGTTGCAGGTCCGGGGCAGGTTGGTCGGGTAGGTCGGCGATCCGGGGTCGTTGGCCGGCCGGATGCCGTGGACGCCGTGACAGCTCACGCAGGTGGCCGCCTCGTTGACACCGGCGGCGAGCGCCTCACCATGTCCCGAGGTCCAGTACTTCGCCTCCTGGTCGGTCGGCAGCGAGGGCGCGAATCGCCTCATGAACGACTCGTCGCCATGACATCGGCCACAGAGCGACGGGATGGCGGACGGCTCGGGGATGCCGACGAAGCCGCGCGCCGGGTCCATGGCCACCTCGGCGTCGTCGCTCGTCGGGTCGCCACCGTGACAGCCGGCGCAGGAGACCTCGGCATGGGAGTGGACGTCGTCGTCGAAGCCGCTGGCGGGCGGGGTGAGCGTCTCGTCGTCGAGCGCCAGGTGACATTCGATGCACTGGTCGGCGGCGGCCGGGGCGGCGGCGAAGCAGATCGCCGCGAGCAGCGCCGGGAGGAGCGCCGGCAGGAGGAGACGCCGGAGCGCTGGCCGACCCGGCTCGGGCGCTCGCATGCGGCGGCACCGGTTCACCAGCAGGCGCCGATCGCCCGCGCGCCCGACCATCGCCGTGTCCACGTGGCGCCGCGTCATGTCAGGATCCCCTTCACCGTCATGGCCAGGGCATAGACCAGCCCGAGCACCACGACCACGCGCAGCCAGCGACTGCCCCACCAGCGATCGCTGCGATCGTAGAAGGGCAGCGCTCCCCAGGCGATGCCGAGCAGGCCGAAGCCGACGATGCCGACGACCTCGCCCTCGAGCGGGCCGACGTGGGCCGGGATGAGCTTCAGGGTCTCGAACATGGCGAGGAAGTACCACTCGGGCTTGATGCCGGCCGGCGCCGACGCCAGCAGATCGGCCTTGTGACCGAGCTCTCCCGGCAGCGTGACGGCGAGCACCGCCAGCACGTCGAGGACGATCAGCCAGAGCAGCAGCTCGCGCAGCAGGAAGTCCGGGACGAAGCGCATGCTACGCGTTCCAGGATGCTCCTGGCTCATGCCCTGGCGCTGGATGAAGAGCAGGTGGCCCGCCAGGATGAGGGTGAAGATCGCCGGCAGGATGGCGATGTGGAGCGCGAAGAAGCGCGATAGCGTCGCCCCGGTCACCGCCTCGCTGCCGCGCAGCAGCTTGAGCGCGAAGGTCCCGATCAGCGGGACGGCCCCCACCATGTCGGTACCGACCTTGGTGGCGAAGAGCGAGATCTCGTTCCAGGGCAGCAGGTAGCCGGAGAAGCCGAAGCCGAGCACGAGCACGAGCAGCAGGACGCCGCTCACCCAGGTCAGCTCGCGCGGCCGGCGATAGGTCTTCATGAAGAAGACGCTGAACATGTGCACGAAGACCGCCAGCACCATGAGATTCGCCGACCAGACGTGGACCGAGCGCACGAGCCAGCCGAACTTCACGTGCGACATCAGGTGCTGGATGCTCTCGAAGGCGACGTCGATGTCGGCGCGGTAGTAGACCAGGAGGAGGGCGCCGCTCAGCACCTGCACGACGAAGAAGAAGACCGCGACGCCACCGAAGTAGTACCAGATGCTCTGGCGGTGCACCGGCACCGTCTTGTGCCGCGCGAAGGACTCGATGGCGGACAGATCGTAGCGCGCGTCGAGCCAGGCGTGGGCGCGGCTCAGGAGACCGCCGTCCCGGCCGGCAGCCGCCGGACCCCCGTCGCCGGTCGCGTGCTCAGCTCCGGTGGACGTAGATGTCATCTCCCTGGATCTCCACGCGCATGGGGGTGAGAGGCCGCGGCGGCGGCCCCGACACGTTGCGGCCGTTCAGATCGTAGCGACCGTTGTGACACGCGCACCAGATGAGGTCCCAGTCGCTGCGATACTGCACCGTGCAGTCGAGGTGCGTGCAGGTAGCGAAGAAGGCCTTGAGCTCGCCGGCATGCGTGTTGATCAAGATGCCGGGCTTCCGTCCGAACTTGAAGAGCTTCGATGAACCCGGAGGCAGCTCGGCGAGGGTGGTGACCTTGACCGAGGCGACCTCGGGCTCGGCGATCTCCGGCGGCTGCAGGTAGGCGAGGACCGGGTAGAGGATCGAGCCGAGCCATGCGAGCACCGAGACGGACAGGAGCCAGCGAACGAATCCGCGCCGCGTCGCGGGAGTGTTGTCCGGCGGATCATGCATGCGCGATGTCCTCGGATGCGCCGTGCACGGCGGAGCCGGTCGCGAGCGATGGCAGCTGGTCCGCGAATGGCACCGGCCGCGGTCGCGCCATGAGAGGGTCTGACGGCGAACCCGGCGGACGATAGCATTGAGGCTTGCGAATGTAAATCATCGAAGTAGATTATCAGCGTGCGGCCGGGCATGGCGTCGCCGTCGTCACGGAAGGCGATGGCCGCGCCGCTCCGGCCGATCGCCCGCAGCCCGGCGACGCGGGCCGGAGGATCGATGAACGAGTCCATCCCGTCCTCCCTGGCAGCACAGATCGCCGAGCTGTCCCGGCGTCTGGAGCGCCTCGAGGAGCGGCTCGCCGATCTGGAGCACCGGGGCGAGGATCTCCAGCCGACGCTCAGCGAGCGTCCGGCCGCGGGAGCGGGCGCCGCGGCCACGGTCGCGTCGCGTCGCACCGGGCCCGGTACGCTGCCGCTCATCGGCCAGACCTTCTTGATCCTCGGCGGGGCGTTCCTGCTGCGTGCCCTCACCGAGGGCGGCACGCTGCCACAGCTGACCGGCACCAGCCTGGCGTTCGTCTACGCGCTGGTCTGGTTCTTCCAGTGCGACCGGGCGGCAGCCGGCGGACGCCATGCCACCGCCGCCTTCCGCGGCCTCGCCGCGGTGCTCATCGCCTACCCGCTCCTCTGGGAGGCGACTGCCAGCTTCGGCTTCGTGTCGCCGGAGCAGGGCGCCCTGGCGCTCACCGTCACCGGTGCGGTCGGCCTCGTCATCGCCTGGCACCGGCACCTGCGCGTGCTGGCGTGGCTGGTGGCCGGCAGCGCCGTGCCGACCGCCATCGCCATCGGCTTCTCGACCGGACACCTGGCGCCGTTCCTGGCCTGCCTGCTGCTTCTCGGCCTGGCGACGACGTGGCTCGCCTACCTGCGGCGCTGGAGCTTCATCGCCTTCGGTGTCGCCGTGATCGTCGACTTCGTGATGTTGCTGCTCGTCGTGCTGGCGCTCCGGCAACCGCCGCCGCCGGTGGTCCAGGGGCTCGAGACCCGGGAGTTCGTGGCGCTGCTGCTCGGTCTCGTGCTGGTCTACAGCGGTAGCGCGACCGCCCGCAGCCTGGTGCGCAGCCGCAATCTCAGGACCCACGAGATGGCGCAGACCACCGTCGCGCTGCTGATCGGGCTGGGTGGTGCGTGGGCCATCGAACGGAGCACCGGGTCGCCGAGCACGCACTACGGGATCATCGCCCTGCTGCTGGCGGCGGGGTGCTACGCCGCCTCGTTCGTGTCGATCGACCGGCGGCTCGGTCGCGGCAGGAACTTCCTGTTCTACACGACGCTCGGGCTGGTGCTCATGATCTTCGCCTGCGCGGTGCTCCTCGGGGCTGGCGCCCTGTCGATGGCGCTGGCGGTGGCGGCGGTGATGGCCGCGGCGGTCGGTGCGCGCTGCCACCGCGCCACCCTCAGCCTGCACGGCGCGATCTACCTGCTGGTCTCCGCGCTGCTGTCGGGACTCCTCGGCGCCAGTCTGCGTGCCTTCGGCGGTCCCGCCTCGCACCTGGCGACCTGGTCGTCGCCGTCGATGCTCGCCGGCCTGCTGGCGGCCGCGGTCACCACGGCGATGCCGGTGGAGACGCACCATGCCTCCTGGCGGCCACTGGCACGCACGACGCAGCTCGTGCGCCTGCTGGTTCTCGCGCCGGGGGTGGGCGGGTTGCTGGTGGCGATGCTGACGTCGCTGCTGCCGGTCGGCGAGGAGGCGGTGACGCGACCCGGGGCGCTGGCGGCGCTGCGCACCGGCGTGATCGCCGTGCTGGTGGTCGTCCTGGCCTGGGCGGGTGGTCGCTCCCGCACCTTGGTGGCCGGCTGGCTGGTCTACCCGCTGCTGGTGGTCGGCGGTGTCAAGCTCCTCGTGGAGGACGTCCACGTCGGCCGGGCGTCGACGCTGGTGGCCTCGATGGTGCTGTACGGTCTGGCGCTGATCCTGGCGCCGCGCCTGCGTCGCAAGGCCGCGGCGGCGACCGCCGAGCGTGGCGCTGACTCCGCCGAGCGTGGCGCCGACTCCGCCGAGCGTGGCGCCGACTCCGCCGAGCGTGGCGCTGACTCCGCCGAGCGTGGCGCCGACTCCGCCGAGCTGACGCCCGACGCGTGACGGGACGCCGCCCCCGGGATGCGCCACCCCCCACCCGGGGGCGCGGTGCTTGCAGGTTGACCGGCGCTTGGCGATGATGCCCCCGGCACCGATTCCGGAGGCGTCATGATCCACTGGGTCCCGATCCTCGTCGTCGTGCTCTACGTCGCGTCCCTCTTCGCCGCCACCTGGTGGGCGCGGCGGCTGAACCGCCGCGGCGGCGGCGGTCTGGTCGGCTACCTGCTCGCCGGCCGCATGCTGCCGTCCTGGGTGGCGGCGGCGCTGCTGGCCGGGCTGGCGGTGGGGGGCGCCTCGACCATCGGCGTCGCCGAACGCGCCTACGCGGAGGGCATCGGCGCCGGCTGGTACAACGCCGCCTGGGCGTTCGGTGCCCTGGTCTTCGGAGTCGTCGCGGCACGCCGCTTCCGGCAGCTCGAGGTGACGACCCTGCCGGAGCTCTTCGAGCGCCACTACTCGACCGGCGCCCGCGTGATCGGGGTCATCGGCCAGCTGGTGCTGCAGATCATCATCACCTCGCTGCAGTACGTGGCCGGCGGGGCCATCCTGACGTCGCTCATGCCGGGTCTGTTCTCCTTCCGGACCGGCATGCTGATCACCGCCATGGTCTTCGTCGGCATCACCCTGATCGGCGGCTTCTGGGCGGCGGGGCTCACCAACGTCATCAACGTCCTGGTCATCTACGGAGGCATCGTCCTCGGTGCGGCCCTGACCGTCGGCCGGCTCGGCGGGCTCGAGGCGATGACGGCGGCACTGCCGGCGGCGCATCCCGGCTTCGACCCGCTGGCGGTCGGGACTCCGCTCATCCTCGCCTGGTTCGTGGTCATGGTGACGACGGTGCACTCGACCCAGTCGGTGATCCAGGTCGGCTTCGCCTCGCGCGATGCGCGGAGTGCGGCGCACGCCTACCTGATCGGCGGCCTCATCATCCTGCCGGTCGGCTTCGTGAGCGCGCTGATCGGCATGGCGGCGGCCGTCCTGCACCCGGGCATCGTGCCGGCCGAGGCGTTGCCGAAGGTGGTGCTCGACCTGCCGCCGCTCGCCGCCGGCATCATCCTCGCCGGGCTGTGGGCGGCCGACGTCTCGACCGCCTCGGCGCTGCTCCTCGGCTCGACGACGCTGGTCTGCGGGGACATCGTCAAGCGCTTCTTCGCCCCCGACCTGGATGCCGCGGCGGAGCAGCGTGTCTGCCGGATCACCGTCCTGGTCCTCAGCCTGGCGACGTTTCTCCTGGCACTCACCGTGGCCGGCATCCTGCGCACGCTGCTGATCGGACTGACCCTGACCACGGCCTACACGCTGCTGGTCCTGATGACGCTCTTCTGGCCGGCGGCCTGCCGGCGCTCGTCGGCCACCTGGACGCTCGTGGCGACGATCGCCGCCCTCGTCGGCTGGCTGGTGGCCCCGCCGGGCTGGCGCTTCCTGCCGCACCCGATCTACTTCACCTGGCTGGTCAGTCTGGTGACGTTCTTCCTGGTGGCGCTGATCGACCGCCGACCGATGCGGCCGGCCGACCGGCGGACTCGAGGATGACGGACGAGCGCGGGCGCCGCGCGGTGACGCTGCACGATCACGGGCAGATCGAGCCCTTCCTCAGGCGCGACCCGGCGCTCCACATCTACGAGCTCGGCGACCTCGATCCCTTCTTCTGGGGACGCACGACCTGGTACGGTCTGCGCGCGGGCCGCGGGTCGGGGAGTGCTGACGGGACGGCGCGGCACGACGCCGCTGACGCGGCACCGGACCTGGCGGCCATCGTCCTGGTCTACACGGGACTCGCCCTGCCGACCGTGATCGGGCTGGCCGATGAGGGCGACGCGGCGCTCGCCGAGCTGCTGGACGCGGTGCGGGACCGGCTGCCGGCACGCTTCTACGCCCACCTGTCGCCCGGGGCCGAGGAGATGCTCGGCGCGCGCTACGCCCTCGAGCCGCACGGCGAGCACGCGAAGATGGCGCTCGTCTCTCCGTCGCGGCTCGACGAGGTCGACGTCACGTCGGTGGAGACGCTGGCGGCGACCGACCTGCCCGAGCTCCTCGAGTTCTACGCCGCCGCCTATCCGGGCAACTGGTTCGACGCGCGCATGCTCGAGACCGGCGCCTACTGCGGCATCCGGCGGGCCGGGCGGCTGGTCAGCGTGGCCGGTGTCCACGTGGTCTCCGAGCGCTACCGGGTGGCGGCGCTCGGGAACATTGCCACCCTCCCGGACCACCGTGGTCGCGGCCTGGCGCGGGCCGTGACCGCGCGTCTCTGCCGCTCGTTGCTCGGGTCGGTCGACACCATCGGGCTCAACGTCGCCGCCGGCAACCAGCCGGCCATCCGCTGCTACACTGGGCTCGGTTTCCAGCGGGTGGCGCGCTACGGGGAGTTCGAGGCGCGGTGGTCCGGCGGCTGAGGACTCCGGCGCGGGCGGACGGGTGCCAGCGTTTGCCACGCCGCTGCCCAACTCGTGCAACATCTCGGGCGTAGATCTCGATGAGCGCCGATCCCGGAGGGGACGATGGCCTCGCGGTGCGGGTGTGGTGGCGGTGTCTGCGCGGGGCGCGCAGAGACTGGAGCTGGTCGGATGAAACGCTGGATGATCGCGGGTGGAATCGTCGTCGCCGTGCTGATCGCCCTCGGCCTGCGCGGTCTCGGCGGCAACGGCGCGACGAGCTTCCGGTTCGTGGCGGTCGAGCGTGGCGATCTCGAGTCGGTGATCTCGAGCACCGGCATCCTGCAGCCGACGAAGACCGTGGAGGTCGGGACACAGGTGTCGGGGCAGATCGCCGAGATCTACGTCGACTTCAACGACCACGTCAAGGCCGGTCAGCTGATCGCGCGCATCGATCCGACCATCCTCGGGCAGGAGGTCGAGTCGGCGGCGGCGAACGTCGACCGCAGCCGCGCCGAGCTCGACCATGCGACGCGCGAGCTGGAACGCATCCGGCGCCTGCACGACACGCAGGTGACGACCGACAGCGAGCTGGAGGCCGCCGAGTACAGCGAGGCGGTCGCCCGCGCCAGCCTCAAGTCGGCCGAGATCGGCCTCGAGCGGGCGCGCCGCAACCTGTCCTACTCCGAGATCCGGGCGCCGATCGACGGTGTGGTGATCGATCGCACGGTCGACGTCGGGCAGACGGTGGCGGCCAGCCTGTCGGCGCCGCAGCTCTTCCTGATCGCCCAGGATCTCGAGTCGATGGAGATCCTGG
>JASFRE010000176.1:0-8066 GCA_050115055.1 Candidatus Eiseniibacteriota bacterium
AGGTGCTGTCACCCGACCGGGAACGCGTCGGTCCCGACCGGCGGCGAGGTCCTGGCGGCCCGCCGCCTGCCCGCTCCTCGGGCTTCCCTCACGACCGTACTTGACAAACCCCTACGCCTTTAAGTACAAGCAGATAGACAGCCGGGCAGGGTCTCCTCCGATGCCATCCCACGTTCGCCCGGCCTCGACCCCCTGGACGCGCATGCTCGTGGTCTGGAAGGGGGTGGCGCCAAGAACATCGTGCTCGAGCCGGTGCGACGTCCGGTCCGGCCTGGTCGCTCGGACACGACCGCCCGCGTCGGCAGTGCGCGTCTTGCGGTCGGCGCGCAGCACCTACGCGAGTAGCGAGCACGCAGGCGAGAGCAAGCCCCGATGGCACGTGAACTCTCGGAGAGGGGATGAAGATGAATTGGCCGCCTCCAACACGAGGCCCGGAAGACTCGGATCGTCCTGGTCGCCGCGAGCATCCGATGATCGCCACGCAGGGCTTTCATCGCGGCTTCGATGATCATCATTCACATGAGGCGGAGACCATGCGCTCGGGAGACGGCGTCATGCATGATCGCGGCAACCATCCCAGCGGTTTGGTCATCACCGACGTGCAGGTGCGTCCAGTCGCCAACAATGACCGGCTGCGAGCCTGGGTGACGATCACGTTCAATGATGCATTCGTGGTCAAGGGAATCCGTATCATCCAGGGGCATACTCGGCTCTTCGTGGCCATGCCGTCCCGACAGCAGAAGGACGGCTCATTCCAGGATGTCGCACATCCCATCACGCCGGACTTTCGTGACTACCTGGAGCGCCTGATCGTCGGAACCTACCGGCGCGTGGCGGCACACAGCAGCCTGCCGGAGTGATGGTCAGCGGCCGGTCGTCGGCTGCCACGGCTCGACCATCAGGGTCTCGTCGCGCAGCGTCACCGCGGTGCCGGGCGGCGCGTTGCGTGGCCGTCGCACGTAGCGGCGCTCGGTGACGGACACCGGCACGGCGCCCGAGTGGCGCGCGTTGCTGTGATAGGCGGCGATCGCCGCGGCACGCTCGATGAGTCGCCGCGGCGGATGGGCACGGCCGCCGTCGGTCCGTCGCAGGATGACGTGAGCGCCGGCGGCACCGAAGGCGTGCAGCCAGAGATCGTGCGGCGCCGCGAGCCGGTGGGTCAGCTCGTCGTTGTCGGCGCTCGATCGCCCGACCCAGACCTCCCAGCCATCCCCGAGCTCGATCACGCGATAGGGGCGCCGTGGCGCCGCCGCCGGCGGGCGGGCCGGTTCGCCGGCCAGGACCCGCGCATCGAGCGTCCCCTCCGCCACCAGCTGGCGCGCGGTCTCCTCGAGCGCCGTGGCATCGCTGCTCTCGAGCACCCCCTCCAGGTGTTCCAGGCGCCGGGCGGTCGCCTCGAGCTCGGTACGCCGGGCGTCGAGGTGCTCCCGGCGGCGCTCCAGACGCCGCGCGCGCTGGAACAGCGCCTCCGCCGCGGCGGCGGGGCGCCGCCGCGGGTCGAGCTCGATGTCGAGGTCGGGGCCCCCGTAGGGGTCCGGCAGACGAACCCGTGCGGTGCCGGCCGGGATCCGGTCGAGGTGGGCGAGCACGCTCTCGGCCTGCCTCCGCAGCGTCTCGACGGCGCCCACCTCGGAGCTCTCCCGGTCGAGCACGCGCCGCGCGGCGGCGTGGCGCCGGCGCTCGCGCCTGGCCAGGGCCCGCAGCTCGCGGTGCAGGACCGCCAGGCTCGCCTCCGCATCGAATGCTGCCAGCCAGCGATCGAGCGTCTCGAGCGCATCGTCTGTCGCCGGCGGCACGGTGCCCCCCGGCGCGGTGCCCCCCGGCGTGGCGACCCCCGGCGCGGTCCTCCCCGGCGCGATGCCCCCCGGCGCCGCAACCGCCGCCCCCGCCGACTCCTCAGCGGCCGCCGGCTCCCCGGTCGGCGCCACACCGAGCACCGGCAGCCCGTCCGCGTCCCGGTCGATCGCCAGGGGGCCCCGGAAGGCGAGCACGGCCTCGGCGAGCGCCTCCCGGACCTGGCGCGCATCCAGCGGCTCCGGCTGCCGCCCCGCATGCGCTCCCGGGGCCAGGACCGCCGCCATGTCGGCGACTCGTACTCCACGCAGCGCCGTGGCCAGGCGCGCGGCCGGCGCCTCGTCGTCCTCACCGTCCGCCCTGCCACCTGCCAGCGCCTCCAGCAGCGTCCGCCGTGCGGTCTCCAGCGGTGCCGCTCGCAGCGCATCGACATCGGCGCCGAACGGCGCCTCGTAGCGGCTGTCGCGCTCCATCGTACGCCGGTCGGCGCGCCGCGTGCCGGGGGCGCGGATCGCCGCCTGGATCGCCGGCGGCTCGCCGGCGGCGACGACCAGAAACGGCGTGCGGGGCAACAGCTCGAGGAACAGGTGCCGGGGGCGCCGGTCGGTGGCCTCGGGGTGCGCCTCGAGGCGGAGGTAGAGGAGGCGCTCCCAGCCCAGCGGCGCGAGGGTCACGATGGTCGACCCGGCGAGCAGCTCCGCCACGCCACCGAGCTGCTCGGTGAGGGCGCGGCGGATGCGCGGCGTCGCCGTGGTGAGGCGCGCATGGGGCGCGCCGGGACGCACCGACAGGATCAGGCGCGCCGCGTCGCGCCCGGCGAGATCGAGGGCCAGCTGCCGGTCGTCGACCAGTCCGGCACGCCGCACCATGGCGCCGCGCACCCGGTCGGCGAGGGTGTTGGCGAGGGCCCTGAGGACGAGGAGATGCATGACACTAGAAGAGCGCCTGCCGCCGCCCGGGTCAAGGGTGACACCGCCGGCCGGGCGTCATCTCCTGGTATGCTGTCGGACGCGCGCGGCGGCGCGCGCGTCGGAAGGGGAGCAGACGATGACGATCCGGGTCCTCATCGACGGCTGGCGCCGGTCGGCGGCACGCTGGCAGCAGCTGGCGATCCGGCTGCCGCTCGGTACCATCTTCATCGCGCACGGTGGGCAAGCGTTGTTCGGCTGGTGGGGGGGCGCCGGCTTCGTGGCCAGCCTGCAGAGCTACCAGACGCACCTCGGGATCCCGGTGCAGCTCGCGGCGGTGGCGCTGCTCCTCCAGTTCTTCGGTGGCATCCTGATCGTCGTTGGGCTCCTGACGCGCGTCGTGGCGGCGCTGCTCGCCATCCTGATGGTCGTCGCGATCATCAAGGTGCATCTCGGATCCGGTTTCTTTCTCAACTGGCAGCTGGTGGCGGGACGCGGTCACGGTGTCGAGCTGAACATCGCGCTGCTCGGCATGTGCCTGGCATTGCTCCTCGGCGGCGCCGGCGAACCATCGATCGATGGACCCGACGCGCCGCACCCGTGACCGTGCGCTCGTCCACCGCCGGCCGGCTGGACTTCGCCCGGGGCCGGTGCCATAATCGCTCGCGACCTGCCGGGTGCGCCGCCGCGCCCACCACGCATCACGCCACGGAGCCGCGAACCGAGACCATGAAGAGCATGACCGCATTCGGCCAGGCCGTGGTCGAGACTGAACAGCACGCCTGCACGGTGGAGATCCGCACCGTCAATCACCGCTACTGCGAGGTCTCGATCAAGATGCCGCGCCAGCTGCAGCGACTGGAGGCATCGATTCGCAAGCAGGTCACCGACCTGTTGCCGCGCGGCTCGATCTCGCTGACCATCACCATCGACGGCCAGGAGGAGGACCTCGGCGTCCCGACCATCAACCCGAAGGTGGCGTCGACCTACCTGCAGGCGCTGCGCCGCTTCCAGTCGCGACAGCGGGTCGCCGGGGAGCTCGACATCAACACCCTGGCGGCGTTGCCGGAGTTCTTCTCCTGGCAGCGCAACGTGCTCAGCCCGAGGAAGGTGGCGCCGCTGGTCAGCGATGCGGTGGGGCGCGCCCTCGAGCAGGTCGAACGCGAGCGGCTCCGCGAGGGCAAGGCGCTGGCCCGCGAGTGCCGGCGGCGAGTCGCACGGATCAAGAGTCTGCTCAGGCGCATCGAACGCCGGGCACCGGTGCGGGCGAAGGAGATACGCGAGCGTTACGTGGGGCGCATCGAGTCCCTCGCCCAGAAGAACGATGTCGACCCGAATCGCCTGGCGCAGGAGCTCGCCATCCTCGCCGATCGGCTCGACTTCACCGAGGAGTGCGTGCGGCTCGCCACGCACGTCGACCAGTTCAACGATCTCGTCGAGGGCGGCGACGGTCCGGTCGGCCGGCGGCTCAACTTCCTGCTGCAGGAGATGGGACGCGAGACCAACACCATCGGCTCGAAGGCCGGCGATCCGGAGATCTCGATGATCGTCGTCGACATCAAGGACGAGACCGAGAAGCTGCGCGAGCAGGTGCAGAACGTCGAGTAGCCGGGATGAGCGTGACTCCGCAGCGTCTGAGCCGGCCGATGCACCTGGTGGTCTCCGGTCCATCCGGGGCCGGCAAGACGACCATCGTCAAGCGACTGCTCGAGCGCGACCGCTCGGTGCGGCTGTCGGTCTCGGTGACCACCCGCCGGCCGCGGTCACGCGAGCGCTCCGGTCGCGAGTACGAGTTCGTCGATCGCGCCACGTTCGAGCGCCGGCGCGAGGCCGGAGCCTTCGTCGAGTGGGCCGAGGTGCACGGTCAGCTGTACGGCACCCCACGCTCCGGGCTGGAGGCGCTGCGTGCCGCCGGCTACGACGCGCTGCTCGACGTCGACTACCAGGGCGGGCTGGCGATCCAGCGCGAGCTGTCCGATACCGTGTCGGTCTTCCTGCTGCCACCCAGCATGGAGGTGCTCGAGGAGCGCCTGCGCCACCGCGCCAGCGACGACCCGGCGGAGATCGCGCGGCGGCTCGAGGTGGCGGCACGCGAGATGGCACACGCCGTGCATTACGACTACGTCGTCATTAACGAGGCGATCGAGCAGGCCTACGAGCAGGTCCATGCCATCCTGGTGAGCGAGCGCTGGCGGGTGGCGCGGATCGAGCCCGAGACGCTGGCGGCCCTGGCGCGGCTCGACGTGCGAGGCGGCGGGGCCGGCGCCGACGGCGGGCGCCGGCGATCGCCGTCGGCGGGGTGATCATGACCGATCCACGCGGAGGCCAGGCATCGGTCGCGGAGCTCGAGGGACGCACCGTGCTCCTCGGCGTCACCGGTTCGATCGCCGCCTTCAAGGCGGTCGAGGTCCTCCGGCTGCTGACCCGCGCCGGCGCCACGGTGCAGGTGGTGATGACGCGCGCCGCCACCCATTTCGTGGCGCCGCTCACCTTCAGCGCGCTCTCCGGTCGCGCCTGCCTGGTCGACCAGTTCGAGGCCGAGGAGACCCGCGCCGCCTTCGTGCCGCCGGACGATCCGGACCACCTGCCGATCGTCCACATCGATCTGGCGCGGCAGGCGGATGCCGTGCTGGTGGCGCCGGCCAGCGCCAACCTGCTCGGCAAGGTGGCGCACGGCATCGCCGACGATCTGCTGAGCGTGACCCTCATGGCGACCACGGCGCCGGTCCTCTTCGCCCCGGCGATGAACACGCACATGTGGGAGAACCCGGTCGTGCAGCGCAACGTGACCCTGCTCCGCGAGCTCGGGCACGGGATCATCGATCCCGATGCCGGCGATCTGGCGTGCGGCGAGGGTCCGGGACGGCTCGCCGAGCCGGCGACGATCGTCGAGGCGCTGCGCGCGCGGCTGGCGGCCACGCCGGCCGGCGGCGCGCTCGCGGGACGCACGGTGCTCGTCTCGGCCGGCCGCACCGAGGAGCCCATCGATCCGGTGCGTTCGCTCACCAACCGCTCGAGCGGTCGCATGGGCTATGCGCTGGCGCAGGCGGCGCTGGAGCTCGGGGCACACGTCATCCTGGTCAGCGGGCCGGCCGACATCGAGCCGCCGCCCGGCGTCGAGCTCAGGCGCGTCCGGACCGCCGCAGAGATGGAGGCGGCAGTGCTCGGGTCGCTCGACGCGGCCGACTGCCTCATCATGGCGGCGGCGGTGGCCGACTTCCGGCCGCGCCAGGCGAGCACCGAGAAGCTCAGGCGCGCCGCGGCGCCGGCGGCGCTCGAGCTCGAACCGACGCCGGACATCCTGGCGGCGGCGGGCGCCCGCAAGGGCAGGCGTCTGCACGTCGGCTTCGCGCTCGAGACCGGTGACGGTCTCGTGTCGGCGCGGCGCAAGCTGGCCGAGAAGAACCTGGATCTGATCATCCTGAATCCGGCCGACGAGGCCGGGGCAGGCATCGGGAGCGACACCAACCGCGTGACGTTCGTCGACACGACCGGCGAGCGACCGCTGCCGCGCATGCCGAAGCGCGACGTCGCCCGGCACGTCCTCGCCGAGGTGGTGCGGCTCCTGGGGGGAACGGGGCATTGAGCGAGCACGACGAGCGGGTGCGCGACGGGATCCGGCGCCATCTGGAATGGGAGGTCGCCGCCGGTCGGCGCCACGTGATCGATGGCGAGCTGCGGACGCTGCTCGAGGGTGGCGCGACGGCGGCCGCGACCGCCGCAACGACGGCCGCACCGACCGCCCCGCCGACGGCGCCACCCACCGCGAGTCCGCTGGTGGCCCCCGCCGCGCCGGAGGCGGCCGCCTCCCCGGAGGAGGCGGCGGACGCCCCCGCGTCGCGCGGGGTGGAGCGCAGCGCGCTCGATCCGGCGCACCGGGCCGAGCAGCTCGCCGGGCTCGCGTCCAAGGCGTCCGGTTGCACGCGCTGTCCGTTGCACGGGACGCGCCACAACGTCGTCTTCGGGGCCGGCAATCCGGATGCGGACCTCATGTTCATCGGCGAGGCTCCGGGGCGCGATGAGGACCTCGAGGGCGCGCCGTTCGTCGGCCGCGCCGGTCAGCTGCTGACGCGCATCATCGAGGCGATCCACCTGACGCGCGAGGCGGTCTACATCGCCAACGTGCTCAAGTGCCGCCCACCCGAGAACCGCAATCCGAACGGCACCGAGATCGCGCTGTGCTCGCCGTTTCTCTACGAGCAGATCGATTGGGTGGCACCCAGGGTCATCTGCGCCCTGGGGCGCTTCGCCTGCATGACGCTGCTCAAGAGCTCCTCGCCGCTCGGACGGATGCGCGGCCGCGTACACCGGTTCCGCGACGTGCCGGTCGTCGTCACCTATCACCCGGCGGCGCTCCTGCGCTACCAGAATCTGAAGCGCCCCACCTGGGAAGACATGCAGCGGGTGCAGAAGATTTTGGCTGGCGAGATGCCGCCAAACTGGGGATAGTAGAGCCACCGCCCGGCGGTGCGGCGGGGGATCCTCGCGGCGTTTCCGCGTACGCGGCGAGGCTCCCCCGGCGACTCTCCGGGCCCTCCACGCCCGCCGTGTCCGGCATGGCGGGGCAGGCGGGGCCGCGCTGGCCCCGGGCCCCTCGGGGAGAGCCGCATGATCCACTCGACGGGAGTCGACACCCCTTCCGGCACCGGCCGCGTGCCGCCCCAGGCGCTCGACGCCGAGCGCTCGGTGCTGGGCGCCATGTGCCTGAGCCGCGACGCGGTGGCGCGGGCCATGGAGCGTCTCGACGCCACCTCCTTCTATCGCGAGTCGCACCGCAAGATCTGGCAGGCGATCGTCGCCCTCTTCGAGCGTGACGAGGCGGTCGATCTGATCACGCTGCGGGAGGAGCTGCAGCGTCGTGCCCAGCTCGAGGCGATCGGCGGCTCCGCCTACCTGGCCGATCTCTTCCAGTACGTCGGGACGACGGCGCACATCGATCACCACTGCAAGATCGTGGCCGAGAAGGCGACGCTGCGCCAGCTCATCGAGTCGTCGTCGCAGGTCATCGAGGATGCCTTCCGCGGCGCCGACGTGCCGGCCGACGTGCTCGACCGCGCGCAGCAGCGCATCTTCGAGATCTCCTCGGCGAAGGTGCGGCAGGGCTTCGTGCCGGTCCGCAGCGTCGTCAAGGACACCTTCGAGATCATCCAGGAGCTCTACGACAAGAAGAGCCACGTGACCGGCGTCGAGACCGGCTACGTCGATCTCGACTCGAAGACCGCCGGCTTCCAGAAGTCGGACCTGATCATCATCGCTGGCCGGCCATCGATGGGTAAGACCAGCCTGGCGCTCAACGTCATCGAGCACGTCTCGGTCGCCAGCAAGGTGCCCGTCGCCATCTTCAGCCTGGAGATGTCGAAGGAA
>JASFRE010000177.1:0-8050 GCA_050115055.1 Candidatus Eiseniibacteriota bacterium
GCCCAGATCGGTGTCACGGAGTGGTCGAGCAGATCCTCCAGCGAACCCGACGGGGTGTCGGAGGTCTCGAACGTGTAGTAGGTGCGCAACCCCATCACCACCAGATCGAAGTAGGTGGACTTCTCGACGATCAGGCTGCTCGGCGGACCCTGCAGATCGGCCGCCCGGTGCCGCACACCGGCGCTCCGGCAGGTTCGCTCGAAGGTCTCGAGGAGCGCATCGATCTTCTGCTGCGCCTCGTGCTCACGGTGCTCCTCGAGCTTCTCGGCGTAGTAGAGACCGCCTACCGGCACGGCTCCGATGGACTTCTCGATGTCGGGCAGATCGAGGATGGCGATGCCGGTGACCTCGGCGTCGTGACGCCGGGCCAGCGCGCAGGCGTGCTGCAGGGCCGCCGCGGTGTAGTCGGAGGGGTCGAGGGGAACGAGCAGGCGACGGATCATGAACTGCACTCCCCGGGCATGCGGTCCCGGCAGACGCCCGGGCCCCGTCAGTCGGAGCGACGCCCGCCGCTCGAGACCAGCTCCTCGACCGCCTGGATCAGGCGCTCGCCGCGCAGCGCGCCGCCGGACGCGACCACCTTGCCGTCGGCGTCGATCAGGAAGGCGGAGGGAATCGAGCGCACGCCGTAGCTGGCCTTGAGGGCCGTCACGGTGCCCCGCGGTTGCAGGATCTGTGGCCAGGGCATGCCGAACTTCTCGGTGTAGCGCTCGACGATCGTGGCATTGGTGTCGAGGCTGATGCCGATGATCTCGAAGCCCTCGTCGTGGAAGCGGTCGTAGGCGCGCTTGACGTAGGGCATCTCGTAGCGGCACGGCGCGCACCACGTGGCCCAGAAGTCGAGGAGCACGATCTTGCCACGATAGGCATCGAGGTGAACCGTGTCGCCGGCGATCGTGGCGAGGCTGAAGCCGGGGGCCGGCTGGCCACGCACCAGGCCGCGGGCCCGGCTGCGGCGCTGGGCGGTGAGACTCGGATCGATCTCGGCGATCTGCAGGTGGCGTCCATCGCACGAGGTCTCGACCACCTTGAAGGCGCGACCGCCGAGCTGAAACGGCGCTCCGAGGCGGAAGCGCTCCGGCGAGCGCATCGGCCGCCCGTCGAGCTTGCCGTCGCCGTTCAGGTCGACGACCAGCGCATTCGAGGGATGCGCGAACAGGGTGTGCCGACCGGCCAGTACCGTCGGCACCAGCGCCAGCTCGACCTCCCGCCCGTCGTCGATCTTCAGACGGCCCACACGGTAGGTCTCGATGGTCGCCAGCAGGCCGTTGCGGAGCGCCACCGCGGCCATGCGCCCCTTGACCCGGTCGCGATCGTACCGCTGGAGCCGGAGCTGCACCGGCACCTTCTCGCCGTCGGCGCAGCGGATCTCACACTCCGTCTCGAGCCTCGGCAGGATGGCCTCCCCGACCTCCCCCACCCCGAAGTCACGGTCCCAGAAGAGCGGCGGATCGTTCGACAGGTCCTCGTCGTCGTTCTGGTCGACGAAGACCCGCTCGCTGCCGTCCTGGCGCGGATCGACGATGATCGACACGACGCCGTCCGGGCCGCCGTGGCGCAGGGTCCCGAACAGCGCCCCGTCACCGAGGTCCTCGGGGAGCGCCGACAACGCCTCGCCCGGGAAGGCGACGAGCGCCACCGGTGTCACTGCCGGCACCCCGAGCACCGAGTCGGCCCCGACCCGATCCTCGAGCTCGACCTCGATCGTCTCCGAGCCGCCGGTGGTCGAGGTGAGCGCCGCCGTGCGGGGCTGGGCCCCGGCCGCCGGGGCAAACAGGACCAGCAAGCTGGCGAGGACCCACGCTGCCCCCCCGAGATCCATCATGCGTCGCGTGCAGTGCATCCGTGAACTCCAAGTCATGACGAGAGTTACAAGGCTGATAGGGGCCCGGTCACAAGCTGCCGAGGGGGTCGGGAGCCGCCGAGCCTGGAGGATCCTTCATCCTATCCATCATCGACCGGCAACTCAAGGTACCTTCGAGCGTTACCCACATCGGGCGGGGCCGGTTCCGGCCCTGTGCGGGCCGCCGCGAGGCTGTAGGCCGCGACGCCGAAGGCGACGGCGACGTTCAGTGAGGTCTTGACGCCGCGCATCGGCAAGGCTGCCCGGGTGTCGGCCATCGCGCAGAGCTCCGACGAGATGCCGGCGACCTCGTGACCGACGACCAGACACAGACGGCCAGCCGGGTCGACCTGGTCGATCGGTACGCTGTCGGGGCCGGTCTCGAGGGCCACGAGCCGGTAGCCGGTGTCGCGCAGCGCCGTGGCCGCCGCCGTGGCGTCGGGAGCCGCTTCCCACGGCACGACCTCCTCGGCCCCGAGCGCGGTCTTCGTGATCTCCGGGCGTGGCGGGCAGCCGGTGATGCCGGCCAGCAGCAGGCGCCCGATCCCGGCGCCGTCGGCCGTGCGGAACATCGAGCCGACATTCCACAGGCTACGGATGTTCTCGAGCAGGCCCACGAAGGAGGGATCCCCGGAGGGCGCTGCGCCTCCGCGCCGCGTCGCGGCCGCCCGACGCCCCACCCGGCACCGTTCCTGTCTGACGAGCTCCAGCCGCAAGCGCTCGGCAGCGCGCTCGACGAGGAGCTCGGGCGGGAGCACGGTCAGCGTCCGGCCGCACCCCGGACAGCGCACCGCCTGGCCGTGCTGGCTGGCCGGCGCGGCGAAGTGCCGGCCACAGTCCGCGAAGGGACAGGTCTGGAGCAGGGCGTCGGCAGCCATGGAGCCTTCCCGGGAGCTGGACCGTCGGGATCCGCCGCGCGCCGGACCGCACGCAGCCGGCCGGCCGGCGGCCGGCGTCGCGCGCGACCCGGCGATCTCAACCGACGACGATGTTCACGAGCTTGTCCGGCACCACCACGATCTTGCGCACGCGCTTGCCCTCGATGAACGGCTGCACACGCTCCTGCTCGAGCGCCAGCGCCTCGAGGGCCGCGCGCTCCTGACCGCGCGCCGCCTCGACACGCGCCCGCACCTTGCCGTTCACCTGCACGACCAGCGTGATCGAATCGGCGACGGCGAGCGCCGGGTCGTGCTCGGGCCATTGCTCGGCGAAGATCGAGCCCTGGTGACCGGTGCGCTGCCAGAGTTCCTCCGCCATGTGCGGCGCGAACGGCGCCATGGTGAGAAGCAGCGCCTCGACGAGCTCGGCCAGCGCTCGCGCCTCCGGGCGGCCGGCCTCGAGGCCGCTGTCCGTCCGGCAGCCGCTCACGAACTCGTAGGCGCCGTTCACGAGCTCCATGAAGGCCGACACGGCGGTGTTCAGGTGCAGGCGCTCGATGTCCTGCGTGACTCGCTGGATGGTGACATGAGTGAGCCGTCTGAGCTCCCGGACCTCCGGCGACCCGGCTGCGTTCTCCGTGCCCTCGTCGAACGGACGGCCGAGCACGCGCTCGCGCGGCAGGATGTCCAGGTGCTCGGTGACCAGGCGCCAGACGCGCCCCAGGAAGCGGTGCGCTCCCTCGACCGCACGGTCGTTCCACTCCGCGTCCTTCTCGGGCGGGCCGATGAACAACGTGTAGAGGCGCGCCGTATCGGCGCCGAAGCGCGCGATCAGCTCGTCCGGCGACACGACGTTGCCCTTCGACTTCGACATCTTGGCGCCGTCCTTGCAGATCATGCCCTGCGTGAACAGCGCCCCGAACGGCTCGTCGACCTCGAGCCAGCCGGCGTCAGCCAGGAACTTGGTGATGAACCGTGCATAGAGGAGGTGCAGGATGGCATGCTCGACGCCGCCGATGTACTGGTCGACCGGCATCCAGCGGTTGGCCAGCGCCGGATCGAACGGCCGGTCCGTGTCGCGCGGGCTCAGAAAGCGCAGGAAGTACCAGCTCGAGTCGACGAAGGTGTCCATGGTGTCGGTCTCGCGGCGAGCCGGGCCGTCACAGCGCGGGCAACGCGTCTCGACGAACTCCGTCACCTCGCGGAGCGGCGACTCCCCGGTCGGCTTGAACTCCACCCCGCGCGGCAGCTCGACCGGCAGCGCCGACGCCGGCACCGGCACGATCCCGCAGCGTTCGCAGTAGACGATCGGGATCGGCGCGCCCCAGTAGCGCTGGCGCGAGATGAGCCAGTCGCGCAGCCGGTAGTGCACGGCGCGCCGTCCGCGACCGTCGGCCTCGAAGTCGTCGGCCAGGCGCTCGCGTCCCGCGGCGCTCGTCAATCCGCTGTAGGGCCCCGAGTCGACCATGATCCCGTCGTCCTCGTAGGCGCCCTGGAGCTCCGGCCCCGGCACGACGTGATCGGGGTCGGCGGCGATCACCGTGCGCACCGGCAGCCCCTCCTGGCGGGCGAACTCGAAATCACGCTGATCGTGCGCCGGCACCGCCATGATCGCCCCGGTGCCGTAGCTCATGAGCACGTAGTTGGCGACGTAGATCGGGATGCGCGCGCCGGTGGCCGGGTTCACGGCGCAGCGCCCGGTCGCCATCCCCTCCTTGACGAGCTCCTCGTCCGGCCGGTGCACGGTGGCCGCCACCCGCTGCTGGAAGGCGGCGATCCGCGCCGCGCTGGCATCTCCCGCCGCCGCCAGGCGCCGGGTCAGCGGGTGGTCGGCCGCCACGACGACGAAGGTGGCCCCGAAGAGCGTGTCGGCGCGCGTGGTGAAGCAACGCAGGGGCTCCTCCTCCCCCTCGACCGGGAAGAGGATCTCGAGCCCCTCGGAGCGACCGATCCAGTTGCGCTGCATCGTGCGCACGCGCTCGGGCCAGCGCTCGAGCTTGTCGAGGTCGGCCAGCAGCCGGTCGGCGTAGTCGGTGATCCGGAAATACCACTGGTCGAGTTCGCGCGTCTCGACCACGGAGTCACAGCGCTCGCAGGCACCGGCGACGACCTGCTCGTTGGCCAGCACGGTGTTGCACTGTGGGCACCAGTTCACCGACCCGGCCGCCCGGTAGGCCAGACCGCGCGCATGCAGCTCGAGGAAGATCCACTGCGTCCAGCGGTAGTAGAGCGGATCGCTCGAGGTCACCTCGCGGTGCCAGTCGTAACCCAGGCCCCAGGCATCAAACTGGCGCTTCATCTCGGCGATGTTGGCGCGGGTCCAGATCTCGGGGTCGATCTGGTTGGCGATGGCGGCGTTCTCGGCCGGCAGGCCGAACGCATCCCATCCCATCGGACAGAGCACCGCATCGCCGCGCAGCAGCCGGTAACGCGCGATCACGTCGCCGAGGATGTAGTTGCGGCCGTGTCCGACATGGAGCGTTCCCGAGGGGTACGGGAACATGTTCAGGCAGTAGAAGGTCGGTCGCTCGGTGACGAGGTCCGGGCGGAAGAGACCGCGCTCGTCCCACGACCGGCGCCAGCGCGCCTCGTACTCCTGGAACGGAAAGCTCGACTCGGTCGCGGCGGTGGTGGCCGCCTCGCCGTCCGCATGGGGGGGGTCCACTCGGCTCATGACGCTCGCTCTCGGTGAGGCTGCGGTCCTCGCCGCCGGCCCGGTGCCGGCCCGGTGCCGGCCGCAAACGACGCGACCAGGTGCGTCTGGCTCACGCACCTGGTTCGCACGAACGACAGATGAAGGCGCCGCGTGCGGCGCTGCACGATGGCCCGGGATGCGCTCCCCCGCACCGTGATCGATGCGGGCCGTCGCCCTCTAGAGGACGGAGTCCACCATCTTCGAGATCTCGGCCTTGACGTTCGGCACGGCGCCCACCAGACGGTGCTTCTCCTCGCCGTCCTTGAACAGGAGGAGGGTCGGGATGCTGCGGATGCCGTACTTGGATGCCACCTGAGGTGAGTGATCGACGTTGACCTTGCCGACCTTGACGCGACCGGTGTACTCGCTGGCGACCTCCTCGACGATCGGCGAGATCATCTTGCACGGGCCGCACCACTCGGCCCAGAAGTCGATGAGGACCGGGGCGTTGGACTGCAGGACATCGTTCTCGAAATTGGTGTCGGTGATCTCGATCGTACTCATGCACTGCTTCCTTCTGCTCGCGCGGGCGTCCTCCGGCGGGCGCGCGCGCCGTGCGGTGATGGGCTCGGGGCCGGCCGCCAGGGCCTGGAACGATGGGACTCCATGCTGCCCGCCCGTGCCTACAGAGCGGCGCCGCCCCCGCCTGTCCGGCCGGCCAGCGGCAGCCGACATCCTACTTTGGATCCGTCCGGTGGGCAATCGATGCCTCCCGGACGGCGCCGCGCTCCCGCTCAGCGGTCGCCGCGCGCCGCCGCGTGCCGAGGGCGCCGCCGGGAGCTGCTGGCGTCGCCGCTGGCCGCGGTCGCGGCGACCTTGCGGATCAGCGTCTCGAGCACCAGGCGCGGGTCACCGCCGGAGCTCTTGAGGCGCCGGTCGGCCTCGAACAGCCAGGCCGCGGCGCGGCGCAGCTCCTGCGGACGGTGGTGGCGGGCCTGCCCCAGCACCTCGGGGCGGATCCAGCCGCCACCCCGCCCCTGCGTGTCGACCGCTCGCCACAGGTCGTGGATCCGGTAGCCGACGTAGGCCAGGATCTCGAGCGGATGGTGACCGGTCTCGAGGAGGGTCGCCAGTGCCGCCAGCCCCCGCCGGGCGTCACGCTCGCCGAGCGCATCCTGGAGCTCGGCGAGGGTCGCCCCGGTACCACCGGCCACCACGCGGTCGACATCAGCGCGCGTCACCTCCCGGTCGGGGCCGACGTACTGCACGAGCTTCTCGATCTCGCCATCGAGTGCGCCCAGGTCGTTGCCGGCCAGCCCGTGCAGGCGACGGACCACGTCGTCGGTCACGCGCCGCTCCCGGCCAGGGATCGCGAAGCGCTGCCGGATCCAGGTTGGGATGGTCTCCGGCGCCGGCGGTTCGCAATCGACAACCGTTGCCAGCCGCTTGAGCTCGCGGGCGAAGGTCGTGCGACCGTCGAGCTTGAGCGCGGTCATGACCAGCACCGTCGAGTCCGGCACCGTCGCCAGGGCCCGCGGCAGGAGCTCCTTGTCCTGCTTGCGGAGCCGCTCGATGCCGCGCACGACGACCAGCTGCCGGCCACCCAGCATCGGCGCCGCGGTGGCGGCGCGCAGCAGCTCGGCCGCCCCGCTCTCGGAGGCGACGATCTCCTCCTTGCCCCACTCGCGATTCAGCTCGGTGACGACGGCGGCCTCGAGCGTCCCCACCGCCGCCCGCGCGAGCCAGCTCTCCTCGCCGAGGCAGAGGTAGAGCCGCTCGATGCGCCCCGCCTCGATGCGCTGGCGCAGCGTCGCGAGGCTGATGGCGCCGGCGCCCCGGTTCCCGGCGCGACCGGACCGTCCGCCGCTGGCGCCGCCACCGGCCGTGCCCCCGCGTCGTCGCTGTGCCGGCGGCACCATCACCAGCTCCGGACCGTGCGGTTCAGGATGTCCTGCGCCAGGCGTTCGATCGCCCCGGCACGGCCGCTGACCTCGTCCTGTGCCTCGGGGCCGACCACGAAGTAGGTCGTCCGGCCGACCATCGACTCGTCCTGCCAGCGGGTCTTGCGCTTGACGAGATCCTTGAACTCGACCGAGAGCTCGATGACCACCTCGTATTCCTCGGTCTGCTCGTCGGCGTTGTAGCCGAAAACCTGGTTGACGTACCGCGTCACGACGCCATAGATCGCCGAGTCGGCCTCGTTCTCCGGCACCACGCGCAGCGTGCCGTCATCCAGGAACTGCCGGGCAATCGCCTCGCTCAGCTCCTGCTCGAGCCCCGGCTCGACCGTCTCGTTGCCCAGAACCGGGATGGCCACCGAGCGGATGTGGGTCGGCAGGCTGCTCTGGCTGAACGAGTAGCGGCACGTGCAACCGGTGAAGCTCGACAGAACGAGGATCACCAGATGCACGGTGACCGATCGATACCAGCGCCACCGACCCCCGGTCATGCGCCGCCCCCCGTCGCCGCCGGTCACTCGCGCTCCGGGCGGGTCTCCGGCTTGGGCTCCGGCACGGTCTCCGGAACGCTCTCTGATCGGCGCTCCGGCGTGTCTTCCGGCCGCGTCTCGGGCGTGCTCTCCGGCGCACCGTGCGGTGTGTCGTCGGGCGCCTGCTCCGGCGTGCCGTGCGACGTGTCATCCGGCGCCTGCTCGGGCGTGCCGTGCGACGTGTCGTCCGGCGCCTGCTCCGGCGC
>JASFRE010000178.1:0-8049 GCA_050115055.1 Candidatus Eiseniibacteriota bacterium
ACATCGTCGATCTTCTTCCTGATGACCCGCAGATGATGCTGGTAGACCCAGCGGTTGCGTGCGCGCAGACCGTCGTCGATCAGCGTCTCGACCTCGTCGCGGATCGAGTTGCCGAGCTCGCAGCGCATGAGCCGCTCGGCGTAGGCCTCGCGCCACTCCCGGATGCGCGTCACCGTCTCGGTGGTGCCGAGGAGCTTTTCCAGGTTGCCGACGATCCGCGCGACGATGGCGCGCGGGCCCTCGCGGTGTCGCGCCTCGACATCGGCCGGCGCCGGCGCCGCGAAGCCCAGCGCCTCCAGATCGCCCGTGGCACCAGAGTCCAGCCACTCGAGATAGGCCTCGGCCAGCCGCAGGGTGCGCTGTCCGAGCGCATGGTGGCTCGAGCGCCGGAGCTCGTTGACGATGGCGCTGCCCCGCACCTCGACCTCGGCGAGCTCGATGGCGTCGTTCCAGAGCTCGTCGATGATATTCGGACGCATCACCAGAGCGGAGAGGTTGCGCACCAGGATGCGCGCCAGAAAGCGCAGGCGGGCGGCGTGCCGCCCGTTCAGGAAGCGCGACAGCTGGGTGACGAGCTGGCTCACCTCGGGCTGCAGGTTCTTGGCGCCGAGGAACGCCTTGAACGACAGGCTGGCCAGCCCGGCCGCCAGGTAACGCAGCCGGTAGGCCGCCTCGTTGATGTTGACGCAGTCGTTGACCCGTGCCAGGAGCGAGGCCATGTCGCGGATGCGGGTGACCTGCGAGGGCTCCACCACGTCGAGATCGAGATCGAAGAGATCGGTCTCGAGGTCGATGGCGCGCACCGCTCCGGAGGTGAAGCCGGGCGCGGCATCGTCGACGATGCGGCGGAGCAGCTCGTCGGTGCAGATGGCGCCGGTCGCCATGCGGCGGAGGGCCAGCAGCTCGTCATCGTGACGCGCGCCGCCGGCGCGCTCGCTGCCGGGCGCGGCATTGCGGACGGCGTAGATCGCGAGCAGGTCGCCGATCAGGAACGGCACCAGCGTCCGGTCGCCCCGCTCGAGCAGGCGGTTGTTGACGATCTCGAAGCGCTCGATGCGCGGCACCAGCGCGTCACGCACATCCTGGTAGCGCCGCAGGGTGCGGTAGCGCGCCCGGACATCGGCGCCCTCGTAGGCGGCGGCCAGGCTGTGCGCCAGACCGACGACCCCCTCGCGCTCGGTCGCGGTCAGGATCTCGTCGAGCCGCTCGACCGGCAGGCGCCGGCGAATGACCGGCTCGTCCGCAAGCGCCTCCGCCGGTGCCTCCTCGACGGCGGTGCCGGCGGTCCCGGGGGCCGGAGCGGCATGCAGGTCGTCGCGTGGCGAGGGCGCCGCGATCGCCCCGGCGCGCAGGGAGGTCTCGACGGCCTCCTGCCCCGGAGACGCCGCCCCGGAGGCGGCCGCCGCGTGCACCGCGTCGTCGCCGGACGCGACCGGCCCGGGCGCGGTCGGCTCGGGCGCGGTTGGCCCGGGCGCGGTTGGCTCCGCAGTGCCGTGATCCGGCGCTGCCGGCCGGCCGCGCCGGCCGCCGCGATCCGGCGGCAGCGTCGCCTCGGCCTCGTCGTAGATCCCGGTGATACGTCGCAGCTCGGCGTAGAGCGGCTTGCCGGCCGCCTCGAGCCGGGCATTGACCACCCGCAGGGCGCGCACGTAATCGTCGAACTGGCTGCCCTGGATGGCGACGTCGTGTTCGCCGGCCAGGATCTCGATCGCCTCCAGCATCTCCTCGCGCAGGAGCTCGTAGAGCTGCCGGCCGCGGATGTGGGCGAGCGCCCGACCGAGGGCGAGTGACACCGACAGCATGGCGTTCATGCCGAGGTTCTGCTTGCGCTGCAAGATGCGGATGGTCTGCTCGCGGCTCGCGCCCTCGTCGACCTTGCCGCGCCGCCGCGCGGTCCGGAGCTCGAGCTGGAGCAGGGAGCGATCGATCTCCCTGAGCGACAGGCCCGCCAGGTCGCAACCCTGGAAATAGGGCGCAATCACCTGATGGACGTTGTCGACCGCGTTCAGGCAGCCCTTGCCGCCGTAGCGCTGGGCGCGCCGGAAGAGGTCGGTGAGCGCCTCGTCGCGCGTCGCCTGGACGCGGCTCGCGCCCGCCTCCTTGCGGAAGCGCATGACACCCGGCTCGATCTCCTCGAAGAACTCCGCGTGGGCGGCGACCGCCTCGCGGTACTCCGACATCTCGATCATCCCGTCGACCAGGTGAATCGCCTCACCGGAGCCGGCCGAGGTGCCGAGCGGCGTGGCGCCACGAAAGGCCAGGGCGATGCCGGCCTCGGCCAGCCTGAGCTCGGCCTCGACGCCGACCGTCGGGACGCCGGCATTGGTCGGCTCCTCGCAGGCCGCGAGTTGGCCGACGACCGCCGACTGACCGGCCCGCAACGCCAGCGTCTCGCCGGCGTCCGGCACCCGTCGCATGAGCGTGGCCACCGCCTGGTACTTGATCAGGCGCTCGGTGTTGGAGCCGCCGCCGCACTTGAGCCCCAGCGCGTTGGCGGCGAGCGCGATCTGCCCCTCCATGTCGTCGTTGGGGCTCTTCGACCGGTGGGAGACCACGAGCTCGTGCCCCTTGCCGAGCGCCACCAGCATGGCGAGCAGCGTCTCGTAGAGCGAGCCGATCTGGTTGGCCTTGATGAGAGCGGCGTTGATCAGTCCCTGCCGCGCCGCCATCTCGATCGTCCGGTCATTGGTGGTGACGAGATCGTCGCCGATCACGAAGATGCGATCGCCGAGCGCGTCGAGCAGCTTCTTCCAGCCCTCGAAGTCGTCCTCGGAGAAGCCGTCCTCGATCGACAGGATCGGGATCTCGTACTCCTGGAGCGCCTTCATGTAGATGTCGAGGACGCCATCGCGATCCATGACGATCTTGGTCTTGTCGCGCCAGAAGAGATACATGCCGACCGCGTCGGGGATGTTGTTCTCCTCGCGGTAGGCGATCTCGAGCTCGGAGAGCGCCGGATCGAGGGCGATCGCCACGTCCTCGCCCGGGCGGAAGCCGCACTCCTCGATGGCCTGCTTCATGAGCGCCCAGAGCCGCACCTCCGGCAGCGGGTAGGTGCCGCGATCGACGTAGGGCGCGAGGCCGCCCTCGAGCCCGATCCCCATGACGCGGCAACCTTCCTCCTTCTCGATCAGCTCCTTGAGCCGGTTCTGCAGGCGGACGGTCATCTCCTGCGCCTCCTGGAAGTCGCTCGCTCCCAGGATCAGGAACATCGCCTCCTGCATGCTGATGTTGGACTCGGGATACTCCTTCTCGGTGTGGCGGCCGCCCATGCCGCAGTTGCGGAACTGCCAGGGGGCGGTGACCCGTCCGAGCCGCGGGTGGTGTGCCTCCTGCAGGCACTGGTCGAGCATCCGCTGCTTGACGGTCGCCGCCCGCGCGAACCAGCCGGACTCCTTGACGACCGTGCTCGACGACTCGCGGGCGCGCCGCTCGCGCTCGCGGAACTCGGCGTACTTGCCGCGATCGGCCTGGAAGAAGTCGAGGAGCGCCACCAGCCCGATGCCGAGCAGCAACCGGCCGGGGTAGATGGCGGCCATCCAGTCGGCGCCGAGGCCGGTAGCGAGGAGCAGCACGGCCGGCGGCAGCACGATCGCGGCGACGTTCCGGCTCATGCGCGGACCGGCGGCAGCGACGGCCAGGTTGTAGGGTGCGTCGGGGTAGTAGTTGAGCCCCTCGCGCTTGATCCCGGGCGCCTTGCCGTAGGGGGCCAGCAGGAAGACGCGGAGGAGGTAGGGCAGCCGCTCCCGGAACGGCTTCGCGAGCTCCGCCTGCACCGACTCGAGCAGCGACTCGTTGAGGGCGTTCAGCCTCGCCGCCGCCAGGAAGTGCCCCATCTCGTGCAGCGCGATGCCGGTGTGGAACGAGATGTAGACGAAGAGCGCCGACACCAGGGTCTCGGGGCTCAGGAAGATGAAGCGCAGCACCTCGGTCCGCAAGATCTCCACGGCCGGCAGGGCGAGCACCGACGAGATGAAGGCGACGTGGAACGACACCAGGATGTGATTGGCGATGACCCAGCCCTCGTGCAGCCGGGCACCGGGAGGCGCGCGATCGGGGAGACGGTGGCGCGATGGTGCCGGCTCGGTGGACGCCGGTCGGCCGGGGTTCACGGACGGCGGGGAGATGGCGGGGAGGGTTGCGCGGCGGGGATCGGGTCTCGACAGGGCTCGTCCGGCTTGACGCGCACGGCGCGCTCCGGGGGTGATCATCGCTCCTCCTTCGCAGGCGGATGCAAGACGGAGAACCTGGATTGTGTCTGACGTTATACCATCCTTGCGCGCGCTCCGGCGGAAAATCCCCGGGCCGTGCCGCCGGCTCGCGGGCCCCCCCGCGCGGTGCGCCACGCCCCCACCACCACCGGCACCGGACCACGGACGATCGGGAAGGAACCATGATCCTCGAGCGCTCCATGCATCCCCGCTGGCTCTCCAACACCTACCTGGTCGCCGCCGCACCGGGCGGCGACGCGGTGCTCATCGACAGCGGCGGGCCGCTCGAACCGCTCCTCGCCGCGATCGAGCATCAGCGGCTGACCGTGACGCACGTGCTCTGCACCCACCACCATCACGATCACGTCGCCCACAACGACGCCCTGCGCGAGCGGTTCGGCTGTCGCATCGCCGGTCACGGTGCCGAGCGCCAGCTCTTCGGCCAGCTCGACCTCGAGCTGGAGGACGGCCAGGAGATCCGCTGCGGTGACCTGGCGCTGCGCGCTCTCCACATCCCCGGTCACACCGTCGGCCAGCTGGCCTTCGTGATCGAGGGCCGGGCGGTCTTCACGGGCGACACCCTCTTTCGCGGCAGCGTCGGCGGCACGCGCGCACCGGGCCATGCGACCTTCGACGACCTGCGGCGCTCGATCATGGACGTCCTGATGCGATTGCCGCACGCGCTCGCGGTCCACCCGGGACACACGGAGGCCACGTCCATCGGCGAGGAGTGGGAGCAGAATCCGTTCATCCGCGTCTGGCGGGGCGTGGAGAAGCCGGGGACGGCAGGCTGCTCCGTCGACGGCGAGCCGGCGACCCTGGTCGTCCGGGCGCGCGACTACGACGGTGGCACCAAGTGCTGGGTGCGCTTCGACGCCGGCGGCGTGGACGACGTCGTCCCCGGCTCGCGCGTGGTCGCCGGGCCGGCGTCGTCCGGGCGTGACTGACGGCCTGGCGCGCGGCGCGCGATGGCGGGCCGGCACTGACCTGACCGCCCCGCTGCCGGACGGCGGCGGCAGCGGCCGATCGGGGTGTCGACCCCGGGCGTCCGGGCTGCTATCGTCATGGATTCTCCGCGCCCGGTGATGGCGGTGCGGCACCACCGCCCGTCCGTCGCCCCGATGACCGACGACCCGTGACCGGGATCCGATCGACCATGACGTCAGCGACCTCGATGAAGGAGCTCCCCAGCCAGTACGATGCCCGCGCCCAGCAGCGCTGGTACACGTACTGGGAGACGCGCGGCCTCTTCCACAGCGAGCCCGACCCCGGGCGACGACCCTTCACGATCGTCATCCCGCCGCCGAACGTCACCGGCGCGCTGCACCTCGGGCACGCGCTCAACAACACGCTCCAGGACGTCGTCATCCGCCTGCGACGCATGCAGGGCTACAACGCGCTCTGGCTGCCGGGGACCGACCACGCCGGCATCGCCACCCAGGCGGTGGTCGAGCGGCGGCTGCTCGAGGAGGAAGGCCTGAGCCGCCACGACCTGGGGCGGGACGGTCTGGTCGAGCGCATCTGGAACTGGAAGCAGGACTACGAGGAACGCATCCTGGGGCAGCTCAAGCGGCTGGGCTGCAGCTGCGACTGGCAGCGGACGCGCTTCACGCTGGATGCGGTCTGCGCGCGCGCCGTGCGCCACTTCTTCCACGAGCTCTTCCGCGAGCGGCTCATCTATCGCGGCAAGCGCCTGGTCAACTGGGATACCTATCTGCAGACCGCCGTCTCCGACGACGAGGTCTTTCACGAGACCGTGCAGGGGCACTTCTGGCACTTCCGCTATCCGATCATCGACCCGCTGCCCGGCGAGCCGACGCACCTGTCGATCGCCACGACGCGTCCCGAGACGATGCTCGGCGACACGGCGGTGGCCGTGCACCCCGATCCGGCCACGGCACTCGAGCGCGCCGCGGACGAGCTGCGCGAGCGCGCGGCCAGGGCGCCGGAGAAGGAGAAGGCGGGGATCGCCGCGCAGCTCGAGGCGATCGAGGAGCGCCGCCGGACGATGCTGCCGGAGCTCCTCCAGCTGCGCGACATGGCGCGTGACGGCCGGCGTGTGCGGCTGCCGCTCCTGGGGCGCGAGATGCCGCTCATCCTCGATCCCCTGGCGAAGCCGGAGCTCGGCTCGGGCTGCGTCAAGATCACCCCGGCGCACGACGTCAACGACTACGAGGTCGGCCAGCATCACGGCCTGTCGATGGTGAACATCCTGCATCCCGACGGACGCCTGAACGCCGCCGCCGGCCCCTACGAGGGCCTGACCATCCAGGAGGCGCGCCGGCGCGTGGTGGCCGACCTGGAGCGCGAGGGTCTGCTGGGCCCGGTCGAGGATCGCGAGATCGACCTCGCGCACTCCGACCGCTCGAAGACGCCGATCGAGCCCTACCTGGCCGATCAGTGGTTCGTGCGCATGGACACGCTCGCCCAGCTGGCGATGGACGCGGTCGAGGACGGTCGCGTGCGCATCATCCCCGAGCGCTATGCCAAGGGCTATCTCGACTGGCTGTCGGAGAAGCGCGACTGGCCGGTGGGGCGGCAGCTCTGGTGGGGCCACCGCATGCCGATCTGGTCGCGCGCGGTGGCCGATGAGGCCGAGCTCGCGGCGCGCCGCGGCGAGATCGAGCGGCTGATCACCGAAGCGGGCGGCGAGGGCGAGGCGGGTGGCGGGCGGCTCGACAGCTGGGTGGAGCTCATCGGTCCGGCCACGGACCGCGCGGCCGCGGACGGGGCGCCCGCAGGCGGGGCGGCCGGTGGCGATGGCGGCGATCACGGCGATGCAGCAGGTGCCGGGACCGGTGCCGAGACCGGTGCCGAGACCGCCCCCGGACCCCACGCCGTCCTCCACGTCTGCATCCGCGACGACGATCGCGAGCTCGAGGAGCGCGTCGAGGGGCTCGGCTACGAGCGCGTTCCCGACGTGCTCGATACCTGGTTCAGCTCGGCGCTGTGGCCGCACTCGACGCTCGGCTGGCCGGAACAGACGCCGGAGCTCGACTACTACTACCCGACCGACGTCCTCATGACGAGCCGCGACATCATCACCCTGTGGGTGGCACGCATGGTGCTGGCCGGGCTGCACAACGTCGGCGAGGTGCCGTTTCCCGAGGTCTACATCCACCCGAAGATCCTCGACGGGTACGGCGAGACCATGTCCAAGTCGAAGGGCAACGGCGTCGACCCGCTCGACGTGATCGACAAGTTCGGGGCCGACGCACTGCGCTTCTGCCTGGTCTACCTGACGACGGAGACCCAGGACGTGCGCATGCCGGTCGAGTTCGAGTGCCCGCACTGCCAGGCACTGGTCGAGCAGACGCGCGACAACCGCATGCGCCCGCGCATCGAGTGCACGGCGTGCGGCAAGCCGTTCTCGACCCAGTGGGCGGAGTCCGAGGCCGACCGCGCGCTGCCCCGCGGCGCGGTGGTCAGCGAGCGATTCGAGCTCGGGCGCAACTTCTGCAACAAGCTCTGGAACGTATCGCGCTTCGCGCTCATGAACCTCGAGGGTTGCACGCCGGGGCCGGTCACGGCGGCGGAGCTCCAGGTCGAGGACCGCTGGATCCTGAGCCGCCTGGCCACGGTCACCGGGACGGTGACCGAGGCCCTCGTGCAGTACCGCTACGCCGATGCGGCGCGCATGCTCTACGATTTCGCCTGGGACGAGTTCTGCAGCTTCTACGTCGAGATGGCGAAGTCGCGCCTCGGCGACGAGACGGCGCGCACCGTCGCCCAGCGCGTCCTGGCCCACACGCTCGACGCGCTGCTGCGGCTCCTGCATCCGATCATGCCCTTCATCACCGAGGAGATCTGGCAGCTGCTGGCGCAGGTCGTCCCCGAG
>JASFRE010000179.1:0-8048 GCA_050115055.1 Candidatus Eiseniibacteriota bacterium
TCGAGGCCAAGCTCACCTCGGTCAATCCGAACTTCGCGGCGCTGTTCATCGACTACTTCCATCGGATCGGGCTCGACCCCGGCGATCCGATCGCCATCGCCATGACCGGCTCCTTTCCGGCGCTCAACATCTCCGCCATCGCCGCCGCCGAGGAGATGGGCCTCCTGCCGCTGGTCATCACCTCGGTCGGTGCCAGCATGTGGGGCGCCAACGATCCGAATTTCACCTGGCTCGATATCGAGTCGCTGCTCGTCGAGCGCGGTCTCCTCCACACGCGCTCCCTCGCCGCCTCGCTCGGTGGCTCCAACGACCGCGGGCGTGGCCTCAGCCCGCGCGGACGCCAGCTGCTGCGCGATGCCATCGAGCGCAATGGTATCGACGTCATCGACGAGCCGACCGTCGACGAGTCGATCGCACGCCGCATCGAGATCTTCGATCGCGAGGCGGAGCCGCGCGGCATCAGGGCTTACATCAACATCGGCGGCAGCTCGGCCAGCATCGGGACGTCACTGAACGGCAACCTGATCGCGGCCGGCCTGAATCGCACGCTGCCAAACCTGAACTGGACACAGCGCGGTGTGCTGCATCACTATGCGCGGCGGCGCGTGCCGATCATCCACATGCTGCGCATCCGAACGATCGCCGCGCGCCACGGATTCGCGGTGACGCCCGAGGTGGTCCCCGCGATCGGCGAGGGCGAGATCTTCCACCGCGAGGCCTACGACCTGCGCATCGTCGTGCCGGCCTTCGTGATCTACACGCTCCTCTGCTTCGGGGTGCTGCGCTCGCGGCACCGGGCGGCGCGCCGGGCGCAGGAGCCCTCGACCGCGGCGCCCGGGAGGATGCGCCGCGCGGAGGAAGGCCTGCCGGCCAGCGTTGCCGGCGGGCGACCCGGGGCCGGCGCGACCGATGCCGCCGGGGCCCGAACCACGTCCGAGATCGACGAGATCGACGAGAGGAACCGCTGATGCTCCGTACCAGTGCCCCCACCCCGCGCCCTCGCGTGCGGACGGCGCTCGCGCTCCTCGCGGCGCTCACCACGCTGGCGTCCGTCACCGCCGATGCGGCCACTGCATCTCGCCGCCTGAAACCGGCCAACGACGCCCCCAGGCTGCGCGTCGCGGTCGGCGGCGGCACGCTCAGCATCTACCACGTGACGCGCCGCGCGGCGCCGGCGGAGTACCGGATCCAGGGCCCGACCGCGGTCCGCGTCCTGAGCCGCTTCCTGTACGACGGCGAGGCGCCCTCCGCGACGCACCCGTACGAGTTCTCGGTCACCATCGACGGCGTCGAGCTCCGCCGTCTGAGCCACGACGCGGTGGTGGCACGAGGCTCGACGCTCGAGGGCGGGGGGGCGATCGGCGCCCTGCGCCGCGACGTCGTCCAGATCCCGGCCGGCACCCACCGGGTGAAGATCGCGCCGCTCGACGACGGGACGCGCCTGGCGCTGCGTGTCTTTCGCGGCGACGGGCGGGCCTCGACGACGACATGGATCCCCTATGCCCCCGAGAGCTACGTGCGTCCGCTCATCCTGCAGGGGCGTGACTCGGAGACCACGTACTATCGCTTCACGACCGAGCAGCCGGCGGTCCTGGAACTCGCCGGTCCGCTGCGCCTCCGGGTCCGCTCGCGGCTCGACTTCGGGCACCGGCGCGGGCGGCATCAGACCTACGTCATCAAGGTCTTCGTGGACGGCGACCTCGTGCAGAGCTGGCCTCTCGAGACCCGCGCCAGCCACATCTCGACCTATCCCGACCTGCCGGAGATCACGCCCGGCGTGGCGCGCGACCTCGAGCTGGAGCTCGGGCGCGGCCGACACCAGATCGAGATCGCCCTCGACTGCACGACCGCACGAGCCGCCTGCCTGCGCGTCCTGATCCCCGAGCGCGCGGTGACCAACGGCACCTGACGATCGCATCACGGCTGGCGGCGGCCGCATCGTGGCCCCGGCACCCGTGGTACGCGCGGCACCTGCGACGCGCGTCCGATCGCCCGGCGCGACGCGCCATCCGCCCCGTTCGCACCGGCTCGAGACCCCGTTCCGGGGCCGTGGCGTGACGCGACGCCCGCCGCGGCGGGCTCGGGGCTGCGGCCCCGACCACCGTCTCGCCACCTCACGGAGCGGCCGCCCGGGTTCGCGTGGGCGCCACAAGCCCTTGCCGCAAGAGAAGCTGGCGCGCCACCAGGGCCGACGCCCGACGCCCCGGCGCGATCCGGCGCTGCCCGTCCCGTCGCGGGCCACCGCCCGTCGGCGGCCCCTCCCCCGTCCTGGCCCGCATTCTGCAATGCCCGTGCAGGACGCACGCTTCCACACTGCTGCATCCCGGGAACCCTGCATGGCACGGAACACGCGCCCCGACATCTCCGGACGCCGCGGCAATGAGCTTGCCGCGGCGCCCGCGGACGAGATCCTGGCCAACGTCTCGCACGAGCTCCGCACGCCGCTGGGCGGCATCCTCGCCTGCACCGAGCTCATGCGCTCCGGACCGCTCTCACCGGAGCTCGAGCGCAGCACCGAGATCATCGAACGCTGTGGCCGCAGGCTCGCGGCCCTCGTCGAGGATCTCCTCGACCTGACAGGCGCCGACATGCTCCCGGTCGAGTCCGGACCGACCGCCTTCGACCTCCACGATCTGCTCGACACGATGCGCCGGCAGCTGGTGGTGCGGGCCGCCGGGCGCGGGCTGGCGGTCCACTGCGACCTACAGCCGGACGTCCCGGATCGGGTGGCCGGGCAACCATACCGGCTCCGCCGCGCCCTCACCCACCTGCTCGACAACGCGGTCAAGTTCACGGAGCACGGCGCGGTGGGCCTCGCGGCCGCGGTCATTGCCCGCGACGCGGGGCGGGTCACGCTGCGCTTCACCGTCAGTGACACCGGCATCGGCATCGCCGACGAGCATCAGGAGCGGATCTTCGCCCCCTTCGTGCAGGCGGACGGCTCGACGACGCGCCGCTACGGCGGAGCTGGCATGGGGCTGGCGATCTGCAAGCGGGCGGTGGCAGCGATGGACGGCCGCCTCGAGCTCACGAGCCGGCCCGGCGAGGGCAGCGCCTTCAGCATCACCGCGCGCTTCGCCACGACCTCGCCCACGTTGACGCGCCAGCGCTCGCCGGACCGGTCGCGCGTGCGGTCTACGGCGACGTTCCCGGCGGCGGCGCCGCCGCTCCCGCCGTCTCCGGCAGCGCGTCCGATCCGGTCAGCTCGATCAGCGCCTGGCGGGCGCCAGCGTGCTCCGGATCCAGGGCCAGGGTTCGACGGTACTCGGTGATCGCGCCGTCCGTGCGTCCCGTACGCTCGAGCAGCCGCGCGAGTTCGAAGTGCGCGACCACGTCGCCGGTATCCGCCCGCAGTGCCAGCCAGAAGTGGTCGATGGCACCCTGCGAATCGCCGGTCCGTGCCAGGGTCAGCGCCAGGTTGCGGTGGGCGGCGCCATAGTCCGGCGCCAGCCGGATCGCCTCGCGATAGTGCGCGATCGCGTCCTCCAGCTCCTCCGACTCGACCAGCACGTTGGCCAGGTTGAGGTGCGTGCGGGGATCATCGGGATGCCCGGCCAGGGCGGCATAGAACGCCGTGCGCGCCGCGTCCAGTCGCCCCAGTCGCGCGAGCGCCGTGCCAAGGTTGTAGTCGATGCCCGCCAGCCCCGGGTCGATCTCGCGCGCCCGCTCGAAGCAATCGAGCGCCGCCTCGTGGCGACCGGCGGCGGCCTGGGCGCTGCCCAGCGCCTGGTGGGCCCAGGCCATCTCCGGCTTGAGGGCGATGGCCTCGCGGTACTGCACGATCCCCTCGTCGATCCTGCCGAGCTCCACCAGGGTCTTGCCCAGGCTGCCGTGCGCCTCGTGCATGTCCGGCTCGAGACGCACGGCGCGCTCGAGATGTGCGAGCGCCTCCTCACGGTGCCCCTGCTCGAGCAGCAGCCCGCCCAGGTTGCAGTGTGCCAGGAAGGAGTCGGGGTTCTTGCGGAGCGTGTCCCTCCACAGCGTCTCCCGGTCGCGAAAGGCCGTGCCACGCTGCATGGTCAGCACGACGAGCAGGGCGAGCACCGGGACCGCCCAGCCATGCCGGCGGAGCGCTCCACCGGCCGGCCGGCCGAGCCACCGATCCAGCACGGCCGCCAGCGGTACCAGCAGCGCCACCCCGGCCAGGTACTGGAAGTGGTCGGCCACGAAGGCGTAGCGCATCGGGTAGACATCGATGAAGCCGAGCGCCGGGAACAGCGTGCCCGTGAAGACGAGGCCAGCGACCAGCGGCGCACGACCGAGCCGACGTCCGAGAGCCGCCAGAACCGCGAGCAGCGCCAGCCATCCGAGCGGGAAGAGCCATTGCCACCAGGCGCCGCTATCGATCGCCCAGCGCACGTAGTTGAACGACAGGGGGCGAGGGACGAGCAGCTTGCCGGCATAGAACCAGAGCGCCCGGCCGGCGATCAGCACGCGCTCGGCCAGCGTCAGCTCCCACGCCGCTCCCACCGCCTGGACGCTGTGCTTCTCCATCCAGATCGTCAGGAGTCCCAGGCCGGCGCCGACCAGGAACATCGGCGCCAGCTGGAGCAGATGGCGCCGGTCGAGGACACGCTGCCACCAGAGCACGAGGACGATGACCGCGGGCAACGAGCAGACCACCGTCTTGGCCGTCATGGCCAGGACGAACAGGAGGAGCGAAAGCGCGTACAGCCACCAGCGATCGCGCCGCGGCGCCGACGGGGCGTCGAGCCCGGCCCCACCTCTGCCCTGCGGCATGGCAAACCGCAGGTAGGCGAGCAGCGCCCCCATGTAGAGCGCACCCGAGAGCACGTTCTTCCGCTCTGCAATCCACGCCACCGACTCGACCTGCATCGGGTGGAGCGCGAAGAGCGCCGCACCGATCCACGCGACCCGCAGGTCGAGGTGACGCAGCACCCTCCACAGCAGGAGCGCCCCCAGCGCGTGGAGCAGGATGTTCACCAGGTGGAAACCGGTCGGTGCCAGCCCCCAGAGCTGGTACTCGACCCAGAAGGTCGTGAAGACCAACGGGTAGTACTGGATGGTGGCGCCGATCTCGGTCCAGATGCGGCCCAGCCCCTCGACGCTGCGCAGCGTGGGGTTGTCGATCACGTACCGCGCGTCGTCCCAGACGTAGGTCGCGTGGAGGAGGACCGGGAGGTAGGCGACGAGGACCAGCACCAGCAGCGCCAGTGCGGCCAGCCAGGGAGCGCCGGGTTCGAGCCAGCCACGTCCCCCCGTGGACCGGCGGCGGCGTCCCCGGTCGCTCGCCCGGCGGCGCGCGTCGCGCGGCGGCCGGCCGCTCGCCGCATTCCCCGCACCGCGGCGCTCATCGCCCCGCCGACGCCGTGCCGTCATCCGTCGCTCCTCTCCGCTCGCGTTCCCCGGCCCGGTGTTCGCCCGTCGCCGCTCCGGCGGCCGCCTCCCGGCGGGCCGACCGCGGCCGGCGACCAGACCCCATCGTGCACGCCGCCGGCGGCGCTCAACGCACGTACCCCAGGCGCTCGAGCCGGCGCAGACGCTCGAGGTCGGAGACGCTCATCCCGGGCATGATCGGCGACTCGACGCCCATCGAGTCGAGCCGCGCAGTCAGCCGCTCCATGTCCGCGCGATGAGCGGGCCTGGCGGCCAGGTTGACCTGCTCGCCGGGATCGGTCGACAGGTCGTAGAGTTCGCTCTCCTCCGGCCGCAGCTGATGATGGATCAGCTTGAGGGGCCCGTCGATCAGCGCGTAGAGCTTGTCGTCCTTGACCTCGTGGGTTCCCGGCGCGTCATGGCGCGCGTACCGCACCATGTTGACCGATTCGCTGTAGGCCGAGCGCGGTGCCGCGGTCCGTCCGGCGGCGATCGTCTCGACCAGCGACCGCCCGTCCATGGCTGGCCACAGCGCGCGGTCGACGCCGGCCGCCTCGAGGAGCGTCGGGACGAGATCGGTGGTGCGCACCAGCGAGGCGATGCGCCGACCGCCGGTCATGCCCGGCAGGCGCACGATGCACGGCACGCGGATCTGCTCCTGGTAGAGAATGCCGTGCGTCCACCAGTCGTGATCCCCGAGACCCTCCCCGTGATCGGCGACGACGGCGATGATCGTCCGCTCCCAGAGCCCCCGCACCCGCAGCTCCCTGAGCAGGCGTCCGAGATGGTGGTCCATGAAATGGACATCGCAGTCGTAGTGCGCCCGCACCGTATCGGCGAGTGACGGGCCCGCGGGAGCCAGCGGTCCGTCCATCAGCGCCTCGAGCAGATCCGGCGGCGGCAGGAGGAAGTCGTCGTGCGGATCGAAGTAATGCACCCACAGGAGGAACGGGAGGTCGGCCGACTGCCCGACGCTATGCAGCCAGGCGATCGCGGCGTCGGTCGTCTCCTTGGCGCCGCGCTGGCTGAGCCCGGTGTTGACCTGACCGGCGGCCGTGCGTCTCCCCTGCCCCGCGCCCTCGAGGAAGGAGGCGTCGAAGTGCTCGAAGCCCTGCGCCAGCCCGAAGTCGTCGGTGACCGGATAGGCACTGACGACCGCCGCCGTCCGGCCGCCGGCCGCGAGCCAGGTCTCGGCCACGGTCTCCTGCGCCTCGTCGAGACGATTGGCCACGAGCCCGTGCATGACCCGCAGGCCGTGATGGTGCGGATCCAGGCCGGTCAGGATCGAGGCGTGGGAGACCGGGGTGACGGCGGCCTGCGCGATGGCGGCGTCGAAGACCGCCGACTCCGCCGCCAGCCGATCGAGCTCGCGGCTCGTCGGCCGCGGATCGCCGTAGCAGCCCAGCCGATCGGCACGCGTCGTGTCGAGGGTGACGAGGAGCACGTGATACCGCGGTGGTGCCACCGCCGGCTCGCAGCCGGGAAGGGTCGCGATGAGGAGGAGGACCGCCACGACGATCGTCGACGCGCCGGGGCCCCCGACGGTCCGCATGCTCAGGGACGAACGTCGCGACGGCTCACGGTTCGGTCGGTAACGACGCGCCTCGGGCATCTCCGCGTATCCTCAATGCCCGATTCGGTGCCGGGCGGCGAGCGCCGCCCCGATCTCCGGCCGACGCAGGATGTAGCGGGCGTAGCGCCTGAGCAACGGGTCACGGGCCATCGACAGACGGTGCTGCCAGATCTGCTCGGACAGACCGGGATCCGCACCCAGGTAGAGGCGCCGCTCCCAGAGTCGCGCGTGGCGCTCGGGATCCTCGGCGACCGTCAGGCGAAAGCGCCACCATTGTCGGCGCAGGCGCGGGCGCGGCCGGAACCAGAACCAGTGGTCGTAGACGCGCCGGCAGAGCTCCCGGTGGTGGTCGAGGTAGTCGTACAGCTCCCACCACGGCCGGTAGATCTCCGGATGACGGGCCAGGTAGTCCGTGTACCGCCGGAGCACCCGATCGTCCTTGATGCGCAGCGGCCCGTCGGGGTCGGCGAAGACCGGCTCGGCGTGGTCCGGATTGGCCTCGAAGAAGGTCAGCGCATCGATGAACTGGGTGCGGAGCGTCTCGGCAGCGGCGCAGACCAGCTCGATCCGGCGCATCCGCGCCGCGAACACGGAGTCGGCGGCGAGCAGCACGTCGAGGTGCGCGACCTGCTCGGTCGCCCCGGGATCGCCGGTGGTCTCGAGCTCGAAGTCGAGCAGCAGCTTCTCGAGCGCCGCATCGCCCTCGAGAGCGTCGAGGAGAGCCAGCTCCTGGGCTCGCAGGCCGTCGTGCGACTCGAGCAGCAGCTCGTAGTTCACCAGGCTGCGCGCCAGGCGCGGCTTGGCGGTCAGGTCGTGATCGATCTCGCGCAGACGCTCCGCCTCGCCCGGATGGCGGGCGGCGAGCGCCTCGAGATCGGCCGCGTCGGCTGCGGCCACAGCGGCCGGCTCCGCGGCCTGCGCACCGCCAAGCGTCGCCACCAGGAGAGCCGTTGCCAGGCAGCCGGTCATCGGCGGTCTCCTCGCTCCGGTCGCCAACCTGCCCCGCATCGATGGCTCCTCTCTCGGCCAGGAGATCCCGGGCGTCCGCCGGACCCCGGCCGCACGCCGACCAGCGTACCATTCGCGGCGCGCCAGCGCACGCCGCCCCGGAGGGCGCGAGAGGGCCCCGCCGATCGTG